>CAZZAX010000055.1:17755-34667 GCA_964653075.1 uncultured Pirellulales bacterium | reverse complement strand
CAGCCGGATAGCAAACCCCGGGCCGAACAGGATTGAGAGGGACTACTTTTTTCCCCTCACTGATAATATGAAATCTGAGATCTGAAATATGAAATACTTAACTTTAGCTCACCTTAGGCACTTTAGTCACTTTAGGCACTCTACAATTATAACATATTTCCAAACACACTCTATTTTAACAAACAAACCCAATTCTAAAAACATTAAAATTGGCGTAAGCTCTTTTAAGACAAGTAAATACGAAATTTCACCTGCTTGGCGTGGCGAAAAAACAAACCCAATCAAACCCAATCAAAGCCAAAACAAACCCAATTCAAACCCAATCCACGAAAGGCCAAAAATGAGCGTAAGAAATGCTATAACAATGAATTACAAAGATTTTGCCCCGTTGGCGTCAAAAAAACAAACCCAATTCAAACCCAAACAAAGCCAATTTAATACCAGTTACGCTCTCTGTAAGTTCTTTTTGGCTTTCACTTTCCTTTGCCCCGGCTATAATCTGCCCATGCAGACCTGGAATATACAAAAACTCTTAAACTGGACTACCGAATACCTCACAAACAAGGGCATCGATTCCCCTCGCCTGAGCGCCGAGCTGCTGCTCTCCCACACCGTGGGATTAAAGCGAATTGAATTATATACGCAGTTCGATAAATCAGTCCCGCCGGAGCAGTTGGACCATTTACGCGATTTAGTAAAAAGAGCGGGTCAAAACGAGCCTATAGCTTACCTGGTCGGCAGGACCGAATTTTATTCACTTGAAATAAACGTAACGCCCGATTGTATGGTCCCGCGCCCTGAGACGGAATTGCTCGTCGAACGCGCCATAGAATTTTTACGAACACGCCTTACCGGCACCCAGTTTGTCTGCGATTTGTGTACCGGCTCCGGCTGCATCGCCGTGGCAATCGCCGAAAACTTTTCGGATGTCCGCATAATCGCAACGGACATCTGTGACGCTGCACTTGCAGTCGCCGCAGAAAATATAAAAAAGCATCAATTAAGCGAGAAAATCACTCTGCTGTGCGGCGATTTGTTCGACCCGGTTATATCCGGGCTGGATGTCAACGAATTTGATTTGATTGTCAGTAACCCGCCTTATGTAAGTACCGCCGAATATGAAAAGCTTGATAAGAATGTAAAAGATTACGAGCCGAAAAAGGCCTTATTCGCAGGAGTCGATGGCCTTGATATTTATTACAGAATTATCGAAAAGGCCGGAAATTTTCTCAAATCCGATGGTGCCTTAATGCTGGAAATTGGTTACGCTCAGGGGCCGGCCGTTGAAGAGCTGCTCGAAAAAAGCGGAGATTTTCATGGAATCGAAATCGAAAAAGACTTCCACAATAACGACCGAATCGTCACTGCTCGAAAAAAATCAGCCTGATTTGTCCGAAGAATCCTTTTCTTCGTCATCTTGTTGCTTTCGCATCTGCTCAAGCTCGTCGGCCAGCTTGCCGACCTCAAGGCGCAGTCTTACGTTTTCCCTTTTGTTTCGTAAAAGCAATCTGGCGAACAGAATTATCAAAACAACAGGAGTCCCAAAAACAATGAGAATTACAAGCAACTCTATCGGCCCTGGAATCCAGGAAGCTAAAATATTATTTATCATTTTCCGTTCCTTTCCCGCCTTTGTTTATGTCCCCGCTAATTCTTACCTCGGCATATATTCTCACTGCACCGGCGAATCATTGACTTTGTCGTCTTTTAATTCTTTCCGGATAAGGCTGACTTCCTCCGCGAGCTTGCCGAGTTCTATTCGAAGCCGCTGTCTTTCCTCGCTGCTGCGTTTGAGGGATCGAACAAGCCATACGATACCCCAGATAATCAGGCCCCACGTAATGATTGTCGCTAATAAGCCAAATAAAATAACAACTACAAATCCAATGCTCATTTTCTTTTCCTTTCCTTATGTTTCGTAGAATAATTCACCGCGCTGATGAATCTCCATCTTAGCCATCTTTCTGCTCCTGCCGCAATAGATGGACCTCTTCGGCAAGCTTACCCAACTCCATTCGGATGAGTTTCTGTTCATTTCCGGCATTCCTGAAGTATCTTGCAACCCGGATCAGGCAGATAATAATCAGAGCGAAAATGAAAGCATAAGATATCAGAATAATAATAGGTGCTATAGCAATCGTTGTTCTTGCAGTTTGTGCCAAAATATTATGAATCATTTTTATTTCCTTTCCTTATATTTTGCATTTATTTTACTTGGAACTAGCAGAATGGCAGACAATCAGTTTAGTCGTTTCTTCACGCACCTTCTCCAGAGTGATACCGAGTCCGGTCAGTATCTTAAAACCCTGGCCTTGGCCGGCAAGAAGTATCCCGGCCAGCAGATGCTCTGCTCCTATGTAGGTGTGGTCCCACTGGGTTGCCTGCTCATAGGCGCATTTAATGACTTTGTTGATATCATCAGATAGCTTAGCTTTGCCTTTTTCCTTTTCATCCGATGGTTTCAACAATTTCTCGTATCTCTGATAGATTGTGGATTGTTCTATGCCAAGATTTTCAAGAACTTTTGCGCCAAGACAGTCTTCCACGGAGACAATCCCAAAAAGTATATGCTCGGTTCCCACAAGGTCGAATCCATCTTTGCGTGCCTGATTTTGTGCACATTCCAAGATGGCCTGGGCACATGGCGTCCAGGGCAGCGTGCTTCTATTAATTGTGTTCCTGAGGGTAGCTTTTGCCCTGTCAACAAATGATATATTACTCATTTTGTTACTTCCCGGTCCCGGAAAGACCTTTTTAGATTCCAGCCAGGCATCGACATCAGCCCGGTCAAATTTGATATTCTTGGCACTTATCCGCATATAAGGCGGGCAGTCGCCGCTGGCGATGTACTTGTAAATCGTACGCTTCGAATCGCCAAGATAGGCCGCTAAATCATCTATGGACATTAATTGCATATTAAACACCTTTCATTAATATGTAGTAATATGACACAATATGCACTGTAATGCAACAAAATTCTAAAATATTTTTAGATTTTTTATAAATTCCTGCCTGGTAGATAGTTGCAGTAAAATTCCTAAGCTTAAAAATTGTGGCTCCCAAGTGGAATGGCTGAAGGCTTTGTTTTGGCTTAAATTGGGTTTGAATTGGGTTTGTTTTGGCTTTGACACCCTTGATTTTGGCCCAAAATTGGCTTTGATTGGGTTTGAATTGGGTTTGAATTGGCTTTGTTTTTTGGTCTGAGCCAGCGGGCAAAATCTCGTATTTATTTGTTACAAAAGAGTTTATGTTCATTTTGTCATTTCTGAAATTGGCTTTGTTTTGCATAAAAAGGGTGTGCTGGAAATATGTTATAATAGAGTGTAGTGTTATTCATATTCATTTTAAGATATAAACGGCTATATATAGTTAATATGGGCGATATAGGCATATTAGACGCCTTAATACAACTTCGAGGACACGTTTGACTTGGCTTTCTGGCCGGTAACTTCGCCTGCTGGCGGTTTGCGTTAGCCATCTGGCTAACATATGCGTATTATACCATATTTTAGTCGAAAAATCAAAGGAAATCGGCTAAAAATCTCCATGACTTGCCACTGTAACTCGGATGCTCGATGTTTTCTCAGTGATTTGTGCTGACGGAGGCCAGCATGAACATCAAACAATCACGTAGACGCGAAGCCCCCGACAGAAAAGCAAGTGGGCTAAATCGAGGGTAAACTTCGGAGTGATTAAAACTGTTGTGCACCGCAGGCAGCACATTGAGAGGGATTTGGGATTGGATTTTGAGCGTTTTTTGCAGATTTTTTGAGAAATTTCTACTTATTTTGAAAAAAATCACCACAACGTCTTATTAACGAGAGCGAGTAAATAAGGATTTTATTCATATGAATATGGAATTTCTAATGCCAAGTACATTAATTTTACATCATAAGTAATACACATCAAATGGATTGACAATCTAGGCAAATAAATTATCAAATTGAATTTCAGGATCAAAACATATAGAATAAAAATTATGAAGAGTAAAGGATTGCCAACACTAAACCATCGTAAACCAAATCAGTTGCTTGAACAGATAGATTTTTATCGTACCTTTGCTTCACGAAAATTAGATGCTGACCAAAAAAGTAGTATGGGTCAGTTTATGACACCTGCCCCGATCGCAAATTTCATGGCCTCATTATTCAACACAACAAAAAGAGATGATATCAGGCTACTTGATCCTGGAGCAGGAGTAGGATCTCTAACTGCTGCTTTTATTGAAGAATTTTGTAACAGGCCTAGCAGAGCAAACAAAATTGTAGTTTATACTTTTGAAACAGATCCTCTTCTTTTTGATTATCTTAACTCGACTTTATTGGAATGTGAAAAAGTCACATCTGCTCATGGGATTAAGTTCGGGTACGATATGCTCCGTCAAGACTTCATTTCCTATGGTTATCAGGAATTACAAAATCAGCTTTTCAGCAAAGAGCAAAAAGAAAGATATACGCATGTGATTATGAATCCACCATATCGAAAAATAAGGAGCGATTCAAGACATAGGTCTACGCTCAGTTCCGTGGGTATAGAAACAAGTAATCTCTATACGGGCTTTTTAGCTCTTGCGATAAAATTAATCCAACCTGGTGGTGAACTGGTTGCGATAACTCCACGCAGTTTTTGCAATGGACCTTATTTTAAAACATTTCGGAAGCTCTTACTTAATGAAATGTTTTTTCAGGATATTCATATATTTGAGGCTCGTGATCGTGCATTTACAGAAGAGAATGTCTTACAGGAAAATATTATTTTCCACGCGATTAAAGAAGAACGCCCAAAGGAAATCTGTATCTCAACAAGTATTGGACCTGATTTCGAACACAAGTCAATACGAAAAGTCCAGCATGACCAAATCGTTACTCCAGAAGATCCAGACCTTTTTATTCATTTATCAACTAATGAATTGGATCAATATGTTATTGAGCGGATTAACTGTTATAAGCACAGTCTTGATGACTTGGGTATCAATGTTTCAACTGGCAGAGTTGTAGAATTTCGGGCAGAAGAATATATGCGCAAGCATCCTGAAAATAATACTGTGCCTTTGATCTATCCAGCACATTTTGAAGATAATTTTATTAGCTGGCCCAAAGATAACATTCGTAAATCCAATGCTTTTATTCATAATCAGCGAACACAAAGTTTTCTTTTGCCGGAAGGTTATTATGTAACTGTAAAAAGATTTTCTCCGAAGGAGGAGTACCACAGGATTTCACCTGCATTGTACGATCCTACAAGAATCAAATCTCCATACGTCGCGTTCGAAAATCATCTTAATGTATTTCACTGTCATAATCAGGGTTTGCCAAAGAATATTGCCAGGGGACTATTAATATATCTTAACTCATCCCTCTTGGATATTTATTTCAGACACTTCAATGGACATACTCAGGTTAACGCCACGGATTTGAGGATGATCCGTTATCCAAGCCGGCAAATTCTGGAAAAATGGGGACGCCAATTTTTTGCTTCCATTCCTAAACAAGATAAAATTGATGAATTGCTCGAAAATGAGGTGCGTAGTATGGCAAAAATTAATTCACCTAATCCCGTAAAGGCAAAAAATAAAATTGACCAAACCATGAAAATATTGAAGGCTCTCGGATTCCCACGTGGCCAGCAGAATGAACGTTCTGCTTTGACTTTACTAGCACTTGTTCATCTTAAGCCAGAAACTAGATGGGTAGAAGCAAAAGCTCATCTTATAGGCATCACACCAATTATGGATTTCTGCAAAAAATATTATGGTCGTGATTACGCACCGAACACTAGAGAGACTTTTCGAAGACAAACTATGCATCAATTTGTAGCTGCTGGGCTTGCATTAGAAAATCCAGATAAACCAGATCGACCCATAAATAGTCCCAAATGGTGTTATCAGATTGAGACTAACGCTCTTGCTCTTATAAAAACCTTTGGCAAGAAAAAATGGGAACAAAATCTGAAGAGCTATCTTAAGAATGTTGACACTCTTAAGAAAAGATATGCACGAGAAAGAAAGATGGAAATGATTCCAGTAACGTTTTCTGATGGCAAAAAGGTATCTCTAACACCCGGTAAACATAATGAATTAATCCGTGACATTATTGTTGAATTCTCTCCTCGCTTTGCACCTGGCGGCAAAGTTATATCTGTAGGAGATACCGGTGACAAATGGGCTTATTTTAATGATGAAGAACTCAAGGAATTGGGAGTAGAAGTTGACAGTCATGGTAAAACGCCAGATGTTGTAATTTACTATCCGAAAAAGGATTGGATTATTCTTATCGAGGCAGTTACAAGCCATGGACCAGTAGACGGGAAAAGACGAGAAGAACTGTCAAATTTATTTAGGGGCGTGAAGGAAAAAATCGTCTATGTTACCGCATTTCCTAACCGCTCAGTAATGGCATCATATCTCGGTGTTATATCTTGGGAAACAGAAGTTTGGGTTGCAGAAGCGCCAACCCATCTGATTCACTTCAACGGAATCCATTTCATCGGTCCATATAATTCATGAAATCATATCATGATATAATGAATAATTGAAAAATGAAAAAGGCGAGATTGTTTCGTCATTCCTTAATATGATAAGCTATATAGCATTTCTACCTGCGGCCAGCATGAGCATCGAACAATCACGTAGTCATGAAATGACGGAGTGTTTAAAACTGGTGCGAACCGCAGGTAGAAATGATTTTTCGTATTGCGTATTGGCGAGGTAATATCGCCGGGTGTTCTTTACGGCTTATTTGTTTATAGATACAGTAAAAGTTCCCTATGAAGGGCATGTTTGGATTTACAATGCTTATAAAAGCTTAATCATATGAAATGATTGATTTGGAATTATAGCCGGTTATCTTCTCTCTTCCGCCCAGAGCTACAAGCTCTATAAGAAATGAGATACCTGCGATCTGTCCGCCTATTTTCTCGATGAGCTTGCAGGCCGCGGCCATTGTCCCGCCTGTCGCCAGCAGGTCATCGACCATTAAGACTTTCGCCTGATTCTTTACGGCATCAACGTGCACTTGAAGAGTGTCGGTTCCGTATTCCAAATCGTAGCTGATGCTTTCGGTTTTGTAAGGCAGCTTGCCTTTTTTTCTTATGGGCACAAAGCCGGCTCCGAGCTTTTCGGCAACCGCCGTTCCGAATATAAAACCCCTGGCCTCCACGGCAGCGACATATTCGATGCCCGTCCCCATGAAATCGGCGCAAAGTGCCTCCGTTGCTGCAGTAAGCGCCAGCGGGTCGGCCAATAACGGAGTGATATCACGAAATAAAATCCCCTTCTTGGGCCAGTCTGGTATGCTGCGAATATATTTCTTCAGGTCGATTTCTTCTTTAGTCATTTGTTTTCCTTCCCGGATAAATGTTGACATAAAGAGCCTATCCAAATAATCGGCTCTATTGCGGCTGGCTGCAAAGCCCGATGCCTGCGTTGTCGGTCAAAAACGTTCTCAACGTGGCGACAACCACGCCTCCGCTCCTTTTTGACCTGCCGCCTTGGCCTCGAATTTTTCGCTCGGCCTCATGACGATCCGATTATTCGGACAAGCTCTAAGAATCGGTTAATTGGTCTATTTTTAATAGATTTCTGGAGAATTGCAAGTTATTATTGAGGTGTTGTTCGGTGCTTTTATTCGTTCATATATTCATAAAGCATAGTTAGCGCATCACGCCGAATCTGGCGAATCCTTTCCCGTGTAAGGCCTAATTTCCTGCCGATTTCCTTAAGTGACATCGGCTTGTTTCCGTCAAGGCCGTAATGCATACGAAGGATATCCGCGTCTCTCGGTTCGATTTCATTCAGCAATCTCAAAGCCTTTGCCTTTTCTTCGACTTCAGCTAATACATCTTCAGGCTTGCAGGCATTCGGGTCTTCCAGAATCGCCTCGAGCATTTGGTCGTCCTCGGATATGTTACTGTTGGAAGATTCACTTACAGCACCGAGCACCTCGACTATACGATGTACGACTTTAGCCTTGCGCAGGGGCAATTGCATAATTTTAGCCATCTCCTCGACACTGAGCTTTCTGCCGAGTTTGCTCTCAAGCTCTGCCGTGATGTGCCGCCACTGATTTATCAGCGCAACCATATAGGTCGGAATATGCACCGGCTGAACGTTCTCCAGCAGCGCACGTTTGATGCTTTGTTTAATCCACCATGCTGCATAAGTGCTGAATCGCACCCCGCGGTTATAGTCAAAATAATCTACGGCTTTTATAAGGCCGAGATTACCTTCCTCAATTAAATCACCGAGACTCATCCCCCGGCGGCCGAACTTTTTGGCGATATTAACGACGAGCCTGAGGTTACTGCGCACAAGCTTTTCCCTGGCCTGCTGGTCGTTTTCTTCGGCAACGAGTTTGCCTAATGAGCGCTCCTCTTCGGCATTCAGCAGCGGTGACTCGTCGATTTCTTTGAGATATTCTTTAATGGTGGCGTCAAATGCTATGGCTCTCTCCCGCCCGGCCGAAAAGCCTTTCGACTCCGGCCATAAGGGCAAATTTGACCTCGACCTTACCTCCTTTTTATAGGACCCTCGGCTCCCTGCCTCAGATACGACTCTTTGAAATATCGGTCAGATATGCCTGCGGGTTTACTACCTTAAAATTTTCCTTTTCCCCCTTCCAAGGTGAGCAGAAGACTTGAAATGTTATTGTCTCAAGTATGTTCGAAAGCCGATAAAAAAGGGGCCTATACCATATCGGTATAGGCCCCGAATCAACGTAAATCTGCTATAAACAATCGGTGGTTTACTTACCGGTCAAATCTCGGCTTATTGTGCCGGAGGATGCAGTTGGATATCATCGAAATATATCAAACCTGAACCGCCGGCCGCGGGATTGCTGCTGTCATCAAGACCAAGAGTAATAGTATTGACATTAGTAAGGTTCACGCCGAATTCCTGCAGGTCGATGGTCCATTCGGTCCAGTCGGTTATCACGGCTGCATTAGGATTATCATGATAGACCTTTTTGCCGCCATTGAGAGCAACGTACATAGCATCAGGGTCGTTAGCGGCCATGGTTGTGCCGATGACCTCATTGGTCCATGGCAATGCACTCACCGAGCCGCTTGTCTGGACATTGTCGAATGTGGCCGCACGTACTTCGTCGGCTGAGTGCGATGTTCGACACAGGCCGATATAAACGTTCGGAACCATTGGGATTGTTATCTCGCCCTCTTTTTCCCAGTTAATACCGTCGGGTGAATGGAAGCCCTCAAAAAGGTTGCCGGTGCGCTTTACACGGACCCAGTAAGGCGGCGTCACAACTGGCTCAGTGCTGCCCGTCCAGTCCGAGCTGCCGCCTGTGGCTGGACGCCACTGGAAGCCTATCCCGGAGCCATCGCCAGGTGTGATAATCTGCATAGCATGGGTGGAGCCCGGGTCGAGCGTCTCGCGAATCATAACGCCGGCTTTAGCCCAGTTATTCGAGCCCATACCGACATCGGTTACGCGAGCGGTGATTTCGCCGTCTCCTGACAACTGCTTATAAGCAAAGCGGAATTCATCGGCCATGTCCCAGATATCCGTTCCGGCTGCGCTCATCGTGAAAGTGCCCTCCGGGTCCTCGACAAAACCTGGGGGATTGCCCCTGAACCAGACAGTCAGCGTGTTGACGCCTTTCTCAGTCCAGTCACGCACGTCCGTCAATGTCAAAGTCGCCTCGGATTTTCCAACGCTGTTGTTATATTCGAACGGCATCGACTGATTACCGCCGTGAACGATAGTTTTCTCGGCAAATGGAGGACTGGCATAACCAACGATAGAGCCGTTTACGGCCGGATTGTCGTATCCGTCCAGCCAGGACATATATATCCTGTTGCTGCCGGGTTCATCCGGATTAAGGTCATTGTAGCTCTCCATATCGTCCACAATGAGGAAGTCAGCGGTCGTAAAGCTCCAGACTTTGCCCACCCACGGACTGTCGGGATTGGCATTATTAACTTCATCAACACGCCAGTAGTAGGTAGTATCCCACTCGAGTTTTCCAGGCTCGAAGCTCTCGTCACCAAGATTCCTTGTGCCTTTATACTCCGGTGAGTTTGTCGTGGCGTTTTTCACAGCATCTTCATCAGCGCCGAAATAAATCTCGTGCGAAGCTGCCTTAATTCCTGCTTTGAAGTTAAGAGCGGTTGTTTGCTTAATATTAGTTGCGCCATTACCCGGATTCGGGCCGTAGGCCTGAACAGGTTCGTATGGGGACAAGTTAGTTCCCGGGATAATTGTCAGTGTCGGGATACCGGGTCCCTGCCAGGCCACCTGACAATGGTCACCGCCGCCGCCTTCTTTATAGAGCGCCTCGATGTAATATCTGTTTCCTGCCTGCAGGGGGATTAGGTCGGACTGCTGTTCGCCGGTTCCCCATGTGTTCAAGGCTAAGTAGCTGCTTTCATTCGCAATCAACACCACGTTTTCCGGGTCGTCATCGGTGCTCAGCCATAGTTCGCCCTGGTTGTCGCTGTTGATCCAGAACGTATATTCGCCTGTGGCCGGTGTGTAAAGCCAGCCATAAATTCGGCCTCCGTAGTTGTCAAGGTCCAGGTCCGACGAGAATTGCGTCAAGACCTCAGTTGCGTCAGGATTGTTCGGGTACAGCGAATGGCTTTTTAGGGTATCCAAATTATCACCATCGATATTATCCCACCTCTCAGCGATGAGCGTGCCCAAACCGGGCATCGTGGTTGTAAAGCTCCAGACATCACCCCTGTGCGTTGCAGGAGGGTCGAACTCATCGACACGCCAGTAATAAGTCGTCTCTAACTCAAGCGGGCCGGGGTCAAAGGTTGTATCTCCCTGTGGTGGTCCTCCGGCGGCATTGTTCACATCGTCAAAATTGTCGCCAAAATATACGGTGTGAAGTTTCGCGCTCAAGCCTGGTTCAAAGCTTAGGTCTGTTTCCGGATCAATGAACGCTCCGCCGTCAGACGGGATTGGATTATTAGCCTTCCTGGGCGGAACCGTAAAGCTCCAGAGGCTGCCCTGGTGTATCGTAGTTCCGTCTGCTTCAACCTCATCGACTCGCCAGTAGTATGTCGTGCCCGTAGGAAGACCGTCCGGATAAGGGAATCCCGGAAAACCGACAACAAAAAATTCTGTTGTCTGGCTGCCCTGAAAGGCGCCTTCTGCGCCGGCCTCCACATCAGCAGGATTGTCACTGAAATATACATCATGCGAGGCCGTGGTGTATCCTCCCGTCCAGTTTAAGCTCGCCCATGTGTCCGCAAGGATGGCGCCATCAGCAGGCTCTGGGTTATATGCCTTTACGGGACCGCTAATGTTGCCGATAAAACTTACGTTGTCGAACGTGGCCGAACGCACTTCGCCGGCTGCGTGCGATGTTCGGCACAGGCCGATATAAACGTTCGGAACCATTGAGATTGTTATATCGCCCTCTTTTTCCCAATTAATACCATCGGGCGAATGGAAGCCCTCAAGCAAGTTGCCGGTGCGTTTTACCCTGACCCAGTAAGGCGGCGTCACAACGGGCTCGGTGCTGCCCGTCCAGGCCGAGGCAGCGCCTGTGGTCGGACGCCACTGGAAGCCTATCCCGGCGCCTTCGCCCGGTGTAACAATCTGCATAGCATGCGTGGAGCCCGGGTCGAGCGTCTCGCGAATCATAACGCCGGCTTTAGCCCAGTTATTCGAGCCGGTACCGACATCGGTTACGCGCGCGGTCATCTCGCCGTCTCCTTCAAGAAACTGATACACGAAGTGGAAATGGTCTGCATTGTCCCAGATGTCGGCGCCGTCGCCGTTAACGGTCCATACGCCGCCGCTCTCATCTGCACTGCCGCCGGTAGTGCCGATGTCCTGGTTCAGCCATCCCGGCGGAAGCGACGCCGAAGCACTGCCTACCAGGCTCAGCACCAGAACTAAAGAGAGTAAATAAACCAATTTTTTACCCATAACACTTCTCCTTAAAACATTAAATAATTTGCTTTTACAGCGCACCAAAACACTCTTTTTTTAAACGAATTGTAGATTGAAATGTAAGAAGTCGATTTTGAAACAAAGTTAATGTTACAACTAACTTTGCCCCCTTGCATAATTACTCCTCCTGCCCTCCAAAGGCAGATATTAGCCGTCACCTGAAACGTAAAATCTTATCTCCAGTGTTTGCAACTTCGGTGTTCTTGATTTCTATTTGTTATTCTATGTGGCCGGAGATTTTCGAAAGGCTACAGAACCTCTTAGAAAGTCAAAATACTCTCTGAGACAGACCAATACGAACACACACTGCACCGATACCTATATATAACAAATTTACCCGTTCTGCGTCAAGTAAAACCTGGTGATTTCTCGAAGAAACGGCGTAATTACGCTAAATTCGAATAAAATTAGGTATCTGCCTTGAAAGTAT
Source organism: uncultured Pirellulales bacterium (assembly GCA_964653075.1). GTDB lineage: Bacteria > Planctomycetota > Phycisphaerae > Sedimentisphaerales > Anaerobacaceae > NIOZ-UU13. The sequence continues at coordinate 22,314 of CAZZAX010000055.1, read as the reverse complement.
GGGTGGGTTGGAATTTAGTGGATCAACGAAGAAATCTGGTTCTTCCGGGAAATGAGTAGGTACAATCGGCGTTTCGGACGACCGAGAAAAATCGTTCGGGGCCCCAGAGGCACAAATTTCCCCCCAGCAGCCCAAATTTGAGCCTCTGCCCAAACGATTTTTTTCTCCAAACCACCCCAGAGACCTGATCTGCCAGGTTCACCAACTCATTATTCGGAAGAACCAGAAATCATAGCTCGGCCGGTGCAAATCTATGGTATTTGAAAAATAATATACTGCCCGGCCTGCAAAAGTTTCTTCCGTGTATAAGGTGCTTTAGGCGGTCTTTAATCTGCCGCCCGCCAGCAAATCGACAAGACTATAGACAGCGAATCCTGCCATGGCCGCAAAGACCGTATAAAGCTGCCACTGGTCCCGCACAGTTTCGATACTCTTCGGGATTCTGCTAACTAACGCACCGCCTCGCTCGGTGAAACTTCCGACAATACTATTAAAAACCGCTGTAATAGTGTCCGGAAAGGCCGCCATCACAATAATTGCGGCGGCACCGATTACAAAACATCCTGCCAGAGCGAGTCTTTCCTGCAGAACCACACGGGCTAAAATCTTCTGCTCTTCGGCTTGCTTTATCTGCCTGAGCATTCTCTGGGTAAAATCGGCCGGAACCGCCTGCGAAGACGAACGCAAGGTTCGCCCTAACATTTCATCAAATTTATTATCTTTATTTAATCTATCCGCCAACATCAACATCTTCTCCAAAGGCCGGAGCCAGGGCCTTTTTCAATTTCCGGCGTGCCCTGAACAAATATGTCTTGATTGTATTTTCCTTTGTCTGCATTATCTTTGCAATTTCAATTATACCCTTTTCTTCTCGATAATACAATATAACCGCCATTGCCCAGAGTCTCGGCAGCCGTTCGACCGCCTGCCAAACGATTTTTTCTGTCTCTTCGCCCTGGATTGCCGCCGCCGGTCCTTGCTCTTCACCACTGCCTGCCTGGCGAAACTCATCCGGCCCGGCTTCAAGCTGCAACTGCTTTCGATTCTTTCGCAGATAACTTACCGCCTGTCGGTACGCTATACTCCATAACCACGTGCTCAATTCAGCCTGGCCCCGATAGCGCTGTAATCCCTTATAAGCCGCCATGAACGTCTCGCTCGCCACGTCCTCGGTCTCATCTTCCCTAAGGCCTAACCTTCGACAGCACAGAAAAACCGTTTCTTTGTACTTATCAATGAACCGGGCAAACGCCCCGTGGTCACCGCTTCGAAGCAGCCGTAACCAGTTGTCCTTCTTTTGCTGGCCCAATGCCTTATAGACCAAAAATTTCCCTTTCTATATTAGTCGCGGCCGGAGTTTCTGAAGTTTCAGATTTTTAAAACCTCTTCGCGAAAAACAGCTACTAATCCATAAAAAATGATAATAACCTCAAAAACAAGGGGAAAACACGTATTTTCGAAACCTTTTATATAAAACTTGTAACTTATTTGCAAAAAAAACTAAATGAATAGAGAGGTATATTATGGAAAATAACGGTCAGGTATAAAGTTTAAGTTTTTCTGAAACCTGATGGATAAAATCAGCGACTAATTTACGAAAGATGAAAAAAAGGAAAGAATACGACAATTAAGGATATAAAAATGGAAACTAACAGATTTCTCAAACCGGCCTGGACGTATAACGGTGCGGTCAGAACGGACCTGCCGTTAATGGTGGTTGCAAAGGCAAGTATAAAGAAACTTACAGAAACAGTACGCCCGGGACAGCTCTTTTGCGTTGGTAAAGTTTATTTGAGGACCCACAACGGCTCAATAAGAATAAAATAGAAAATAAAAAACAACCAATCGGGAGAACAAAAAATGAAGAAAAAATATTACTCAATTCCGGCCCTTGCCTTTTGCCTGTTGTTGATTGTTACCGGCTGCGATTTTCAGATAGGCAATTGGGGCAGAGCAAAATATGAAAGAACGGTTCAGAAGCAGGCCGCTCTTGATTCCGGCTCAACTGTTGTTGCACGAACGAGTTCCGGCTCGATCACGGTAACCGGCGCCGATGTTACTGATTGCAGTGTAGTTGCTCAAATCCGTGTTCAGGCGCTCACTGAAGAGGAGGCCAGGGAAACAGCCGAGCAGGTGGAAATCGTACTTGAGAAGGTTGGAAATACGTTAACAGTCAAGGCTGAAAAGCCTCTTAAAAAACTAAAGCGCTCGATAGCTATCAGCTACGATATAACCGTTCCGAAGAAGACCAACGTCGATTGCTCCAGCTCATACGGCCCGGTTAAATTGGGCAATATCGACGGAAACGCAAAGGGTAAAACCAGCAGCGGCTCGATTTCCGCAGAAGACATTCAAGGCTCGGCACATCTACGTACATCCTATGGCTCTGTTACATGCAGGAACATTACGGGTGACAATATCAAACTTGAATCCAGCAGCGGAAAAATTAAGGCAGAAAACATTAAAGGCTCAGCCGACCTGGATACGTCCTATGGTTCTATAACCTGCGAGGACATTTCAGGCCCTGATATAAAACTGAGAACCAGCAGCGGTAAAATTAAGCTCTCGAAGGCTTCCGGCGACGATTTCGATGTGCACACATCTTATGGCTCCATCAGTGTCGATGAGCTTACGGCCAAAATAATAAAGATGCATTCGGGCAGCGGCAGTATCGAGGCTACAAAAGCTTCTGCGGACTCGGCCGATATATCCACATCCTACGGACGCATCACCTGCCGACAGCTCACAGCCGCTGACCTTACCGCCAAGTCCGGCAGCGGTAATATCAATATCGCCTGTTCGGACTCGACCTCTCCTGAAATCAGCGCAAATGTGGTTACCTCATATGGAAGCGTCGATTTTGAAGCGCCCCCTGATTTCACAGGACAGGTGGAGATGTCAACAAGTTTCGGCTCGATAAGCACGGAGCTGCCGATAACTATAAGCGGAGAAATAAGCAAAAAGAAGCTCGCAGGGACAATAGGCCAGGGTAACGGAAAGCTGTACCTGAAAACAAGCAGCGGCTCGATTAAAATCAGATGGCCGAACAAGCCGGATGTAAATTGAAAGGACAAAGAATGGAATGCGGTTATTTCACAAGAAAAATATCACTGATTTGCCTTCTTTGCATGCTGACGATTTCTACCGGTAGCTGTATTAATATAGACGGTTGGTTTCGAGTCGAGTATGAGAAGACAGACAAGCTTGATACTCCTCTTGCGCCCGGCTCAACCTTAGCTCTTGAAAACGATGTTGGCTCAATAACTGTTGAAGGTCAAGATGTTGCCGGTTGCAGCGTTACTGCAACAATTACTGCAAAGGCCCCTACCGAAGGAGAAGCTCAAGAGCTTGCAGGACAGGTAAAAATAGAACTTGAGCAGAATGGAAATACATTAACGGTCAAAACCACAAAGCCTCGTAACAAAAGACGCCGCTCGATAAGTATCAGCTTTAATATAACCGTACCGAAGCAGACCGCTTTGCGGATTTCAAGTGATGTCGGAGAAATCAGGGTTTCGAACATTACAGAGAAGATATGGGCCAGAACAGATGTTGGCAAGATTTCCTGCCGGGAAATCTCAGGCGATATCGACCTTCAGGCTGATGTGGGCAAGATAAACGTGGTTTATTCGAAAGACGCCCCGGCCGCCTGTAATGCGACCATCAAAACCGACGTGGGCAGTATCGACGTAACGACACCGCCAAGGTGTTCGGCCTCTGTGCAGGCCGATACGGACGTCGGCTCGATAACAACCGACCTGCCTCTGACCGTCAAAGGCAGAGTCGGTAAAAATCTGCAGGGCACAATAGGTGCCGGAGAAGGAAAACTGTATTTAAGGACCGATGTAGGTTCAATAAGAATCAGATAGAAAAGAAAATTCAGTTGTTAAAGAAAAAAACGAAAGGAACAAAAAATGTATGGTGAAGCGATCATAGTATTTATAGTATTTGCGAGTTTAACAACTATCGCAATAATTGTCGGCTTACTTGTCTATTTTGGCAAACGGCTCGAACACAAGCAGATATTGGCGGCCATTGAAAAAGGCACTCCGCTGTCGGAGCTAAAACCTCCCAAAAAGCAGCAGAATGGCTCGCTTTGGATAAAGAACCTGACTTTTGGTGTTGCAATGATGATAATCGGGTTGTGTTTCATATTAGTGGGGCCAAGGAGAATAGGGGGCCCCGCCTCCACTTTAGCTTTTGTTTTCTTTGCCGTTGGCGTTGCCTGGATTATTCGCGGTCTGTTATACCGGAAATATCAAATGCAAAGCCCGCTTTCAGCTAACGGTAACACTGCCGAATATAAAAACGCAGTAAGTGTCTCTACCGGTGAAGTCTCAAAGCAGCCTGATGAATAACCTGGACTGATAGTCTTAGGGACTGTAAAATAAAAGGCAATAAACCCCGCACTAATTTGTTGAACTTGCAGGCATTGAGACGTAATGATATGATTTTATATATCGCAGCCTAAAAATGCCTGATGATATTTACAAATTAGTGCGGGGTGGCTTGTTTAAGAAGTGCAAGCCACATCTTTTTTGGAGGTCTTAACAATGAAA
>CAZZAX010000055.1:0-17655 GCA_964653075.1 uncultured Pirellulales bacterium | reverse complement strand
GTGGCTTGTTTAAGAAGTGCAAGCCACATCTTTTTTGGAGGTCTTAACAATGAAACACATAATTATACTGACGATTTCCATTTTTGCCTTTGGTATAACTGCTGTTGGAAACGAAAAGTCCGCTCCTGTTTTAGTACCGGAAATTTCCGGCGAATGGTGGCAGGTGGCCGGCAGCCCGATGGACCACAAATACGCCACCGAAAGGCAGCAGCCCGTCGATTTTGCCGTCTGGCAGGCGGCTGACGGCACCTGGCAGCTATGGTCCTGTATCCGCCACACTACCGCAGGCGGCAGGGGGGGTAACACACGGTTCTTCTACCGCTGGGAAGGAAAGAACCTGACGGACACCGACTGGAAACCTTTGGGCATCGCTATGGAAGCCGACCCTTCCTACGGTGAAGCACCCGGCGGATTGCAGGCGCCGCACGTAGTCAAAATCGGCAACACCTACCATATGTTCTACGGTGACTGGATGAATATCTGCCAGGCCGCCAGCAAAGACGGAAAAAAATTCAAGCGGCTTATTCGTGACAACGGCAAAACAGGGATGTTCAACGAAGGCGTTGGAGAACACGCCCGCGACCCGATGATACTGAAAGTCGGCGACCGCTACCACTGCTATTATACGGCACACTCGATGCGCTCACCTGCCAAAAATCATCGCGGCATGAACTACTGCCGCTTATCTTCAGACCTGAAAAACTGGAGCCCCTCGAAGATTGTAGCCGAAGGAAGCGCCTATGCCAAAGGCCCGTACTGTGCCGAGTGCCCCCACGTCGTCTATCTTCCCGAATCAAAGCATTACTACCTTTTCAATACGCAAAGGTACGGCCGTCGCCAGCATGCCACCGTTTTCCGCTCCGCTGACCCGCTCCGTTTCGGCATCAACGACAATAGTCTCGAGGTCACGACCCTGCCCGTGGCGGCTCCGGAAATCATCCTGCACAACGGACGATACTACATCGCATCTTTGATGCCGAGTTTGAAAGGCATTCAGATTGCACGATTGAAGTGGGTCCCCAAATCCAACTGAACAACGACTGCTTACTCCGGGTTATTCAGGATTACACTCATCGAGCATCTCTCAATGTAAGTTTCAAAGCCCAGTCGGTATTGGACCTTGTCGATTTGTCCGGAAAATTCGGCAGTTTAATTTTGCCTGCCGAATCCGCACTCAAAATTCCTGCACCAATCCAGTTGCCGCTGCGTGGATTGAACCACAGCGCCTTGTATTTGCTTTGCGGCAGCGCCCCGGCCAAGGTCGCTTTTGGGCAGTCTTTCTCAAAGTACAAAAGAAATAAATCCTTCCCGGATGTCCCCGCACAATAAGCCCACCCGATACACGATTTTTCCTCTCCGGTTCTGCCTGGCCTGAGCAGCTCCACTCTGGGAACAAGCTGCTGGTATCTGCTTGCCTCGGACAGAACAAAGGTCCTTAAGTGACGCATCTGGTCCGCCGACCGCCATTTGATGACCTCCCAGATAGGAGTTGGCGAGGCATCTTCGACCTCCCCGCTCCACAAACCTCCCTGCCAGCCGCCCCCTCCGTATATATGTCCGCCGAGTCCTCCCGACAGCACGCTGCCGTACATCGCCGAGCGGCAATACAGAGCCGACTTGTCCGTCCCGCCTTCGGCATCCAGCATTCCCGCGTAATAAGGCTCCCCATTGATCCCCGGCACGGCCGGCGAGGTATTGAAAATCTCCGTCAGATAAGGATACAAATCGTGCGTCCGCCTGTTGCCTACCTGATGAAACGTCAGCCATTTTGCCTTGTCCGTATGACCGAAATTGCGGAGTGTCGAGGGATTTGAATTCGTGCCCGCCAGCGTCCCGAACGGTGGATGCCCGTACTTTTTGATGACCATGTTGGCCGCCTCGTTCCATTCCTCCGGCGGGATGGTGGCCCCGGTCGTATCCAGATGAATCGGACTGAACAGACAGATATTCGCTTGGTATCGGCTCCATATATACTTAATATAACGCATGTACGAGCCGGGCCAGTCATAATACTTCTTCCAGGCCTGCCCGATGTCACGCCGAGAGACCTCGATAAACGGAACAAATCCCTGCGAATTCAAATAGTCAATCTTCTTGTCGAAATTCCGAAAATACGCGGGATTAATCCGCTCCACGTCCGGGAAATATTTCTCATACCCGGGCACCTTACCGGGAAACAAAAACGCTCTGTTCCCATCCTCATCATGCATGTCCTTGGCACTTTCTGTCCCTGCCTGCTTCCACGCCGCACGCAGCACCGTACCGTCTGTCATCTTCAGCCTTGCCGGCTTGTCGTCATTGGCCCAGTTCCCAAGCGCCGCAATCATCGCAATGCAGTTGAATCCCTGCTTCTTTCGAAACCTGAGGTAGTCTTTGATACCCGCACCCGGACCGATAGGCCGCTCCTTGTCATCGTCGTACCAGCGATACCGAAAAGTCCCGACCGGCCACCACGTATCACCCGTCAAAAAGAAAGGCGTCCCGTCCGCCCATTCGAATGCATGGCCGTTCGCGGATGCCTTGACCATCCCCCTTCGGCATGGATTCTCCTCCTTTTGAGCCTCGGACCACTCGACCGCTTCGAAGCCCCCCCTTTTGCCGTTAAGCCCATTATCCCTCTGATTTGACCCGCTCCGCCACCTCCAAACACCGGCCTTACTCGCCAAAACACGCACCCTGAATACGTTGTTACCGTCCCAGAATCCGTAACATCTCTTATCGTATCCCGGCCCTTTAAGGTCAACCCAGACTTCGACGTCCTTGTAAGGATTTTCGTATGGCTTATCGGTATGCAGAGTAATTTCCACCTTCTCCCATACATGAACCTCACCTGCGAAGCATGTATTAAAAGTCACCAATAAAAAGACCACACACGCAAACAAAGTCAGTCCCCATCCTTTCCTGATTGTACTTCCTGAAATGCCGTTGTTATCTCTATTATCATCCATTATTTTTGACCTCCTTCCCGACAAATCGGGATACGCTTGATACCCCCCTTCCTGCTTTCAAACCTGTTGTAATAATAACATACCTGAATCAATAATCAATTCTATAGCGGTGATAGTATTTTAATTTGCCCGAATTTGCCAAACAAGCTACAATCTCGATGTGATTAAAAGAAGAAAAACAAAGACAGTCAAAGTAGGTACCGTAAAAATCGGCTCCTCTGCCCCTGTTGTCATCCAGTCGATGACCAAGGTGCAGACTACCGATATTGCCTGCTGCGTAAAGCAGGTCAATCAGCTTGTCCTGGCCGGCTGCCGATTAGTCAGAATCGCCGTGCCCAGACGGGCCGACACCGCCGCTTTTGCAAAAATCGTTCAAAAAGTAAATGTTCCCCTAATCGCCGATGTTCACTTCAGCCCGGCCAGGGCCATTGAAGCGATAGAGGCCGGAGCCGCTAAAATAAGACTGAATCCCGGCAATATAAAAAATCGAAAAGATGTCCTGCGGATAATAGATGCGGCCAAAATGCACAAAGTCGCCATACGCGTTGGTGTTAACGAAGCAAGTATCGATTCTCGAAACTCACTTCAGGATGCTCACCGGGAATCGAGTACCGAACATCGAGTATCGAAGATGTTATGGGAGATGAAAAAGTACATTCGTCTCTTTGAAAATCGCAGCTTTTCCCAACTGGTTCTAAGCGCGAAAAGCAGCGACACCTTGAGAACAATAGAAATTAACCGCAAACTTGCCGAAACTTTTCCCTACCCAATCCACCTCGGCCTCACTCACGCCGGTCTTCCCGAAGATGCCCGCATACCGTCAGCGGTTACTTTGGGTGCTCTCCTCGCCGAAGGTATTGGCGATACTGTCAGAGTTAGTATTGCCGGCAATCCGGTCGAAGAAGCTAAAATTGCAAAACAGATTCTAATTTCACTTGGCCTTTACCCCCGTTCGGGCCCGGAGCTGATAGTTTGTCCGACTTGTGGCCGGGTGGAAATAGATGTAATCAAGCTGGCCCGCCGGGTCGAAAAAGCCATAAGCGATATTCATAAGCCGCTGCGTGTTGCTGTCATGGGCTGCATCGTCAACGGCCCTGGTGAAGCCGCCGACGCCGATATCGCCCTCTGTGCCGCAAAGAACAAAGCCTACATATACTGCAAAGGCCGAAGGGTCTCAATAGTTCCCGAGACCAAAGCCATACCGGCACTTTTGAAAGAGCTGCGAAAACTATAACACTATGTGCATATCCGACAAACCACAAGTATCCCGATTTATTGCAGAGCCTTTGAAAACAACAATTAAAGCATTTTGTATCGTTGTCGTTTTCAGCATAGCCTTTGCATATATAGAAGCCGCAGTGGTTGTTTATTTACGAGAAATCTTTCACCCCGACGGCTTTACCTTTCCGCTGAGCACATTCGGCCTCGACCCGCGCTGGAAACGACTACTCCTGACCGAAATCGGCAGGGAAGCTGCAACGATAGCCTTAATCTTCACCGGCTCCTGGCTCTTCGGCAAAAACCGCCGGCAGCGTTTCGCTTATTTTATGACCATTTTCGCAGTCTGGGACATCTTCTATTACGTCTGGCTCAAAGTCCTCCTCGACTGGCCAGCCTCAATTATGGACTGGGACATACTCTTTTTAATACCAACCACCTGGGCCTCAGCTATCCTTTACCCCGTCCTTATCTCAATTACTTTACTCGCATTTGCCGCAGTTATACTCTATAGAGATGCTCACGGCAGAACCATCAAAGTAACACGGGCCGATTGGCTGGCCTTTATTATCGCAGGGATTATTGTGGTGGTCTCTTTTTGCACCCCCGGCCCGCACGTCACACAGCCCGATTTCGAATCACACTTCTATTGGCCGTTGTTTGCCGCCGGGCTTTTATTGGCCGTTGGGATGTTTATAAAATGTCTTTTGAAATCTAAACCGGGACAGTAAAAAAAAGATTTCAACCTTATAGCTTAAACGATTCTGCTCTTGTGCACTTATTGGTTTCTGTTGTTCCCGGTTGTATGTATTGCAGCCGGTTTTCTATGTGGTTTTCGTCGATTGTTTCCGCCCGTCTCCTGTATAAAGCCCTCGAACTTGCCAAAAATCATCTTACCAGCCGAAGTCTGAAGCGAGCTGGTTATGCTGATAAGCAATTCCCGGCCAATCTTGTTGCGGGCGCCTTCGACGACAACCATTGTCCCGTCGTCAAGATAACCGATACCCTGTTCGACCTCTTCCCCGGGTTTTATTATCTTGACCTCCATCGTCTCGCCGGGCAAAGCAACAACTTTCAGCGAATTCGCCAGATCGTTTATATTCACCACGTCAACCTCACGAACTTGTGCAACCTTGCTAAGGTTATAGTCTGTTGTTGACAATCGCCCGTTACAGGCCCTTGTAAACATAACCAGCTTCTGGTCAACACCCTTGACCTCCTCGACCTCCGCGTACATAGTATCATCAATCTCCACTTCGATAGCGGAATTTGACTGCATCTTGTTGAGTATATCAAGTCCGCGTCTGCCACGGTTGCGCTTGAGCTTGTCGGCAGAATCCGCTACAAGCTGCAGCTCATTGAGCACAAAACGTGGAACAATTAATGGGGCATCGAACAGCTTACTCTGACACAAATCCGCAATACGCCCGTCAATAATTGCCGACGTATCCAAAATCAACGGCCTTGCCCCCTTCGTCTGCTTGGCAAATTCAACATAAGGTATCACAAAACGCACGTCATCCTTGGTCCGCATTACGGTGCTGATCGTAAGAAAACATATACAAATACCTAACATAAATTTGATGGCTAAAAGCGCTTCTGGAATCAGGTTGATATTATACGAACCGGCAATCATTTCCATTGGGAAGGCTAATACCGCGCTGATAATTATTCCTACTATCAATCCGAAGAAGACCCCTGCCAGTGCGCTGAGTTTCTTCTTCGGGGTAAGAATGTCCAGTAGAAAAACAAAAACAGCCATCCCCACACCGCTCATAACTACCACCCACCAGCTTAGCGAATTTTCAGAATCTGCGATATCCTTATCACTTGCGCTTACGAAAAGAACCGCCAAAACAACTACAATGAAAATGCTTCGAAAAATCCAGAGCAGCCTCATGATGATGAACCTCCCAATTATGATATATTATTATTGTTATAAATCTCCCTTATTATAGCATTTTTGCAAACCTTTATCAATAATTACATTACGTTCAAAAATAATTTATTTGTGTCTTCTGAGCTTTGCTGAAAATTCCCCTCCTCTGGGAAACTACAGCAGCCGTTATTACATCATTACATCCACCTATCGACTATATTTCAGAGCTGCTTTCCCCCTATTATCGAAGAAAACCGGAATTTCCTCTCAAAGTTATGAATTACTAATGCAGTCAAGTCACTGTACGCGCCCCTGCCTGTGGACGAAAAGGCAGGTAGCGGGATCCGCGTTCTATTGGCGGAATCGATTGTTTTGCACTTTCTTCCCGCAGCAAACCTCTTTAGTTTTTTATTCTCCCGAATCGTGACCAGTCCTTGGCCGGAAAGTACAGGTAATCGGCCCTGCCTATGACTGTCGCCAGTGGAACCGGCCCGAAGTGCCTGCTGTCATAGGAAAGATGGCGATTGTCGCCAAGAACGAAACAGTGATATTCAGGAACTGTTATTTTTGTAAAGTCGGTTGATGCCTGGTTATGAGGCGGCCCGGCTATGAAGATTTTATATTGAGCGTCGCCGTTGGTCTCTTCAAAAAAATCTCCCTCTAATGGTTTACCACTGAATTCAATTCTTATATTGTCCAGCGTTGACTGAGAAAGCTTCTGCCGCTGAAGTTGTTCATCGTTTATATAGAGTTGGCCGTCTTTGATTTCCACCGTGTCCCCGGCGGTTGCTACTACTCTCTTAATGTTGTTTTGTCGCCTGTCTTCGGGATTAAGAAAAACTATAAGGTCGCCTCTTTCTGGGTCCCTGTTTTTGTAAGCAAGTTTGTTTGCAAGAAGCCTGTCGTTCGGAACTATTGTTGGATAGCTTGATGCAGCCGGGACTCTAAAAGCCTCAAGAAGGGTCGCCCGTATATTAAAAGCAATTTGTGTCGAACCGCCCGTACCCATCAAAACCAGAAGTACATACACATACCACCGGTTGTAATCTTTGGGCGTATAACTGGCCGGCGTGTGCTTTGCTGTGTGCCATGAGTCAATCATCGCGGCCAGCCATATCACTATGGAGATTAGAAAAGATAAGATTATCACTATGACCCGGACCGAGGATGGGCCGACCGACAATGCCCCGAAAAACACCGGAATGAATATACAAACAAGAAAGGTAAATATAAGGCCTTTAACGAATCTTCCACAATATATGTGTCCGAGCCCGGCCATAATCCACGAAAGCATAACGGCCAGCCAAGGCAGCCTCCTGTGTTTAATGTTTTCTGTTTCTTCTGACATTTTATATCTCCTTTATTCAGCACGCCAGAAAGGCGTAAACCACGAAAATAATCCTAACAAGACCGGCCGCTGCGCCTGCCGTCACCACCCCTGCTTTTACAAACCGGTGTGCCGATATCAGCTCTATCAGTCGCTGCACGTCGAACAGCGGTCTTCGCTTGTCACGTTCATATTGGTATATCTGATTCATCACCTCATCTGCGAAGTTTTCCCGAATGTCTATTTGACTTTTACGTTCTTTCCATGCGTTGTAGATTTTTTCACTTTTCATACCGTATCTCTTTCAGGGCCTTTGCGAGCTTCTTTTTTGCTCTGTTGATTCTTGACTTTATTGTTCCTGTTCTTACGCCCTCTATCTGCGCAATCTCTTCGTATGGCAGGTTCTCGAATACCGCAAAAATAAACGCTCTTTTCTGGGCCGAAGGCAAAGCCTCCAGACCGACGTCTAACTCGTTGAAGAGTTCCCTTTCGGCAAGCTCGTCCGACGGATTATGCTCATCGCTGTTGTGGGGCAATTCACTCATCGAAACCGGCCTTTTCTTTCTCATCGCGTTTATGCTTTTGTTTCTGGCGATGGTAAACAGCCACGTCGAGAAATTACTCCGTGCCGGGTCAAAAGTTGCCAGCTTCCTGTAGGCCGTAAAAAAAACGTTCTGGGCGATGTCCTCGCAGGATTCTCTGTTACTAATTATATTTCTTATCATCCGGACAATTGGCCTTTCGTACATTTCAACTATAAGCCTGAACGATTCGATGTCACCTTCCAGTACCTGATGTATAATCTGTGTTTCCTGTGTCATTACGCGTAATCCGGTTTAATACGAAGACCTTCTACCTTTCTTATACAACTGAAAGCTGCTGAAGTTCCACAAAATTTCAACATCGATTTTACCCTGATGAAACTCGAAAAGGAGCGATTTTTCATTAAATCTTAGACCGGCTCGGAAAAATCTTGACATACGGCGGGGCGGTGATTAACATTCCTGATGAGAAAAGTGATGAGAAGTCACCGTTTTATTGACGCAGGACCTCAGCTTCTTATTTGGGTATTATCGAATCGAGCGGCGGTCTTTGCGGCAAGTCTGACTCTATTTTGCAATCTCGTTCGGGTAAGTTACAGTTTCTTAAAAAAGGAATAGTTATTCTAAAATGGGAGAAAATAATATGTCCGATGAAACTCAAACAAAAAAAGAAATGAACGAACAGGCCGTTTCTAAGGACTCCTGCAGTTCGGAATCACAACCTGTAGGCCTCATAGGTTCTTCACTCACGGCTGCATTTTTAATACTGCTGTCAATTATCCTTGTTGTTTTCTTAGTTCAGTGCTGGCCGTCTTCGGAAACACCGACAAACACATCTACACCATCGAGGGCAGGGTTCCTGCTCTGGGAGTTTTTGATTTCGTTTGAGGCGCGATTGATACTTATCGTGGTACTTACCGGCGCGCTCGGCGGACAGGTGCGCGCTTTCCGCTCGCTTGCCTGGTATACCGGTAATAGGAAATTAAAGAAGAGCTGGCTATTGCAATATATTCTCTCGCCATTTGTCGGGGCAACCCTCGCGATTGTCACCTACTTCGTTATCCGTGGTGGATTCATTTCTGCCGGCTCAACAGTGCAACAGTCGAGCGTATATGTGTATGCAGGCATAGCCAGTATTGTGGGAATCGCTTCAGAGCCGGTAGCGCTCAAGCTCAAACAAGTGGCTGAGAGCTTGTTCACAAAGCCCAAAGAAGGGAATGATCCCGGCCCCCAGCAATAACCTGAACCGCCCCGGCGGGTATTGGTTGAAATGTATGCTAATTGGGCTCTGACCGTCCGATTGTATCTTGCTGTATTGCCTTGCTCTGTTGAAAAGAGGTTGCTTTAATCTTCATAAAAACCGCTGGTTTGGTGAATACTTATCTGCTGAGTAATGCCCGGGAGCAGGCCAATCAGCGCCTTTGTCTGGAAAACCCGCCCTGAAAAAAACTTTGACGCTATGAACTTATTGGCGATAGAATCGTATAAATTTTACTTAAATTGTTTAATTTAGTTGTCGAATTAAGAGTATTTGGTGCTGTTTTATCTAACTTATGAATTGGAGGTCAAAAATGCACGTTAGCAGCTTAAAACGAAACAAAACTCACTCGCGTTATATTGTGGTTTCAACCCTTTTGATAATGCTGTTTATCGGCCCTTTATCGGTCTTTGCCCAGGATCCGGACAGCATCGCCACCCTGCGGCAGATGGGTAAAGCCTTTGCTTCTATTGCCGAAAAGACTTCACCGGCAGTAGTTGCGCTCAGGGCCGAAAGAATCGTTACACGCGACTACCCGTCAATAAGGGAATGGCCTTTCGGTGAACCGTTTTCCGACCCCTTCGATTGGTTCTTCCGCCGCTCTCCCCGTCAGCGTGAACAGCGCGCACCGCGACAGCCAAGAAGAGAATCACGAACTGCCCAGGGCTCCGGTTTTCTCATCTCATCCGATGGCTATATCCTTACAAACAATCACATGGTAGAAGAATCAGAAAAAGTTGAGGTAGAACTCACAGATGGTCGAAAGTTTACCGCAAAAATCATTGGAGCTGACTCGGATTCGGACGTCGCCGTAGTGAAAATCGATGCCAAAGACCTGCCGTATCTCGAGCTGGCCGACTCCGACGCGCTCGAAGTCGGTGAATGGGTCCTTGCCATTGGCAATCCGCTCGGCCTGAGCCATACCGTGACCGCTGGTATCGTAAGTGCAAAAGGCAGAAGTGGTTTCGGTTTGGCTTATTATGAAAACTTCATTCAAACCGATGCCGCGATAAACTTCGGTAATTCGGGCGGCCCTCTGATAAATCTTGATTCGAAGGTCGTCGGGATTAACACTGCTATTGTCGGCGCCGGTGGCAATATAGGAATCGGCTTCGCGATCCCGATAAATATGGCCAAGAACATTTATGACCAGCTCGTTAACAGCGGAACGGTGGAGAGAGGGTGGCTTGGTATTAGCATGGATAAACTGTCCGATGAAAAAGCCCCGTTTTTTGGCTTGAAGAAAAATGCCAAAGGAGTTCTTATTTCTGAGGTTATTGCCGATTCTGCTGCCGAGAAGGCCGGGCTAAAACACGATGACATTATTATTGAGGTTAACGGCGAGCCGATAGAATCAAATGATGCCTTTCGGAACCAAATCGCAATGCTAAAACCCGGTAGCAGGATTAAATTAGTAGTCTGGCGGGATAAAAAAAGAAAAGAGATTACCGTTAAACTTGGCAAGCGTCCACCGACGGAAGAGCTTACCGGCACTTTGTCGCCCAAGACTATTGGTGAGTTAGGTTTTACAGTAGAAGACCTGACTGATGAGCTGGCTGAGCGTTACGGCTATGAAGGCCAGAGCGGAGTCGTCGTCAAAGAGGTTGAGAGCGGCTCACAGGCCGAGGACAAAGGCATTGTAAAAGGGGCACTTATCAAAGAGGTCAATCAAAAAAGTGTCAGAAATACCAGAGAATTCAACGAGGCAATAAGGGATGCCAAAAAAGAAGGCGCTGCTCTTTTATGGGTAAAGAGGGGACGCTACACACTTTACATCCCTTTAAAACTTACTGAATAAAAAAATATACAAATCCTTTTGTTTTATCACCTTAGCCCCGCTGTCCTGCTGTAAGCGGGGCTTTTTTGTAATTGATACAAACCGGTGATTTGTTCGGGAGATACCGGCGGAAAAATAAGTAAGTCCGAAAAAAAGAAAAAAACTCCCCTGCTCATAGGCTCTATCGAGCCTGAAGAAAACAAAAGGCACCATAAAGAGCTAAGGGTAGCTACTACTCTTCGGGCTTACAGGTACAGTCATTGGCCGGCTCACCGCAGCCGGCACAAACCCCGTCTTCAATAGGGCCGCCGCATGTTTCACACGGTGTGCATCCACATCCTTCACACATTTTTCTCACGCCTTAAACAAGACATTGCTTATTGCTGATTAAACAACAATTAAAATAATATGGAACTTGGTTCCAACGAATGAATAATAGTAAATACCAGCAGAAAAAAAACAATCAAATTATAAAATTTTCGATAGAATAGTCGTAGTCACGCCGGACGCATTTTTCTTCACTTGACGAAGACATTCACTATATGTTATACTAATTATCATTAGGAAATGGGAAAAGCCGTTGATTACCCTATTATACAAAAAATGGGGACAGGAGGATATAAAAATGAAGGAGGTAATAAAATCACGGATCTTGCGGACAATCCCTTTACTGATTGCAGTTTGCTTTGTCAGCTTTCCTGCTTACGCACAATATGGTGGCGGCGGCGGAACGACAGCTTCTGCCCAGACGAACACTTATGTCTTCCTGCCAGGCCAAAGTACTGTAGTTCAGACCGGTGGGATTGCCGGCGTCCACTGGACCTATTCGGCAGAAGGACTGTTCCAGCTTACTGTCGAGCCGGACGCAGACACCGCTTCATTCGCCCATGTCGATGCGAATGCGACGGACGACAGCCCATTGCGACGCACCCTGGACCCCAACGAGGTATTCGGCATGACCACGCTTGTCGGCGCGGTCCTTGACGATACGACGATCTCGTTTACGGGCAAAGCCCCCGACGGCAGCGATGTTCTCATCACGGTGAACATCGAGGATGATCTGGCATACCTTGTCGGCGAGACCGTCCCGGCACCCAACACCGCTGATTTCTTCCTGTTCAGCCTCGATGCGGTTGCCCAAAGAAAATACGGCGGCGGCACGGGAGGGCCTAATGATCCTTACCAGATCGCTATGGCAGAGGACCTGATCCTGCTTGGCGATAGTCCCGAAGATTATAACAAGCACTTCATCCTGACTGCCGACATCGACCTGGATCCCAATCTGCCCGGCTACATGGTCTTTGACAGGGCCATCATCGCTCCGAATGTTAACGATGCAAACTCGTCGTGGCAGTTTGAGGGGACAACTTTCACAGGTATTGTCGATGGTAAGGGGTATAAAATCAGAAACCTAACCATTCGTAGTAACACGTCAGAGTATATTGGCTTGTTTGGCTACGTAGATCCATCCGGCCTAATTCAGAATCTGAGTCTGGAAAACGTATCAATAACCGGTTCCGGCAGGATAGGGGGATTGGCAGGGTACAGTAGTGGTGCAATAATTAATTGCTATACAACCGGCAGCATTTTCAGCGAGAATGGAAGCAGTTTACTTGGAGGTCTGGTCGGAATAAATCGTGGAAGCATAAGAGATTGTCACGCTAAAACTAATATCAGAGGAGGAGACAAAAGTTGGAGACTCGGAGGCATGGTCGGTTCGTGCTCTTTGGGCAGCATCAAGGATAGCCATGCCACAGGTAATGTTTCCAGTGGAGATGATAGTTGGTGTATCGGCGGTCTGGCAGGAGTAAATTGGTATGGTGAAATAAGTAACAGCTATGCTACCGGTAGTGTTGAAGGCGGTAACGGTAGTCATTCTCTTGGAGGCTTAATGGGAAGTATTGAGTACGGCAAAGTTACCAACTGTTACGCTGCCGGTAGTGTTACAATTGAAGACAGCGGTAGAACTCTTGGAGGCTTAGTGGGGACATGTTTGACTGGTATCATCACCGGCTGCTATGCTACTGGTAGCGTCTCAGGAAGCTGGGAACTCGGCGGATTAGTCGGAAGCCTGCTAATCGGAAGTAAGATAACTAACTGCTATGCTGTTGGACGTGTATCAAGTAGCACCAATAGTGCCAATTCAGGGGGATTAGTTGGAACAATCGATCGGGAGTATATCTGGGTTAATGGTTGTTTCTGGGACGTCGAAACCAGCAGCTTGTCCAGAAGTGCCGCCGGTATAGGGCTCGCCACAGCCCAAATGCAGGATATCGAGACCTACCAGAACGCGGGCTGGGACTTTGCCGGCTACCGTACTGATGGTATTTCGGATATTTGGCGGATGTCTGAAGGCGGAGGATGCCCGGAATTAACAACTTTCTCAGAGGGATATCAGCCGCATATCCTCGCAGGCGCCGGCACTCCGGAAGATCCGTACCAAATTGCAACGGCTGAGGATTTGGGCGTAATATTTCGTTACGATCTATCATCTTGCTATAAACTAATAGATGACATCGACCTTTCAGGCATTACATGGGCGACCGCACTCATCCCAAGATTTGACGGCATATTTGATGGTAATGGTCATAGGATCACAAACCTAACTATTCATAGCAGTACGACAGACTTTGGTATAGGATTATTCGGTTCTATTCAAGTTAATGGTTGGGTTAAGAATCTGGGCTTGGAGAATGTTTCAATAACAGCAGGTGATGACTCTTTCCGTATCGGAGGATTGGGGGGATCAAATTGGGGCTATATCACGTGCTGCTATGTTTCCGGCAGTATTTCTGTGGCAGGGGAGAGCTGGGATGTCGGCGGACTGGTGGGTTTTAATCACGGCGATATCATCTACTGCTACACTACATGTAGTATTTTCCATGGGCACAACACCAAGCTAATCGGCGGACTGGTAGGAAGTAATTATGGCAAAATCACTCAATGCTTTGCAAGCGGATCGATGGTCTCTGAAGGAGATTCTACTGAATTGGGGGGCTTGGTGGGATCCAATGCTCAACCTGACTACTTCATTAACAGTTGTTTCTGGGATGTCGAAACGAGTGGACTGTCTGAAAGTGATGGTGGAATAGGACTCACCACGGCCGAGATGCAAACGGTCAGCACCTTCCTCGAAGCCGGCTGGGACTTTGTGGATGAAACCGCCAACGGCCAAGAGGATATCTGGTGGATTAATGAAGGCCAGGACTATCCCAGACTGTGGTGGGAACTGATTGAAGAGAACTCTATTGTGATTCCTGAAAACTGATTTTTTTCAGCTTTACATCTGTATTTTACCTGATGTTCACCGGTATAATAATAGGCTGCTTATCGTATAAATAAACCCGGCACCGGAGTTATGGTTGTATGTGCGACGGAAAATTAGTTTTAGCTTTGCCCAATTGGGTCGGGCCCTTTCTTAAAAAAGCCCCTTCAGTCTTCGAAAATATTGAAGATAGAATGCGACTTGCGATTAAACTGTCAGAGCTGAATGTCAAAAACGAAACAGGTGGGCCATTCGGGGCCGGTATCTTTGAGCGGGACGGTGGGAAAATTATTGCAGTTGGCGTTAATGTTGTAATTGATACGAACTGTTCATTGGCCCATGCGGAAATGGTATGCATTGGTCTTGCCCAGCAAAAGCTCAAAACCTTTGACCTTGGTGCAGAAGGCATGCCCGCCCGCGAGCTTGTAAGCACCACCGAACCGTGCGCGATGTGTCTTGGAGCGATTCCCTGGTCGGGAGTTCGGAGATTAATATGCGGCGCTCGCGGTCAGGATGCATGCGAAATAGGATTCGATGAGGGAGTCAAAGTGCCGGATTGGGTCGATACACTTGAGAGCCGCGGCATAACTGTTGTGCGGGACGTCCTTCGAAAAGAAGCCCGTCAGGTACTGATAAAATATAAAGAGTCCGGCGGGCTGATATATAACGGCAGACAGGCGACCTTTCCAACAAGAAAATCCAGTCAAAGCTAATCAAATTCGACCGGCATTGACATAGTAACCTGTTAAGGTCGGTTATCTTCATAAAGCGAATGCCCACGTAAAAGACATATGAAAATTATTTAAGCGTTCTTCCTTTCAGAAAAAACCTGCCTTTTCGAATTATTATTGTTAATATAACCCGCCGTGTATGCATTTATATCCATAATAATATCGTTGGCTGTCCTGGTAACGCTGCTGCGGCTGAAGGTCAAAATCGGCCTGTCTATGGTGCTCTCGGCCTGTCTGTTGGCGTTGCTGCTGGGCGTTTTGCCCTCGGAGGCAGTGATGGAATTGGCGGCCGAATGGCGAAGCAAACCCCTGACGCAAACAACAGGCTATCTTTTCATATCGCTCACGGCCCTGCTCCTGCTGGTCAATGTCATCGGCGCTGCCATGGAAGAAATTGGTCTATCTAAGCGTCTTGTACCGGCCATGCAGGACCTGTTCAAAAGCCGAAGGTTTGCCCTGGCTCTGATACCACTGATGATGGGAATGCTGCCCACCCCCGGCGGCATTATGCTGTCGGCTCCAATGGTACGCGATGCCGGCGATAAAATCGGCGTCGAACGCAGCCGGCTGGCCGCGATTAATTTCTTCTTCCGACATCAATGGGAACCCGTCTGGCCTCTTTTCCCGGTTATACCTCTCATCCAGAGTCTCCTTGGTATCTCGGCCTTCAAGCTGTTTTCCTATCATATCATCCTGACCGGTGCCGGTATTCTTGGAGGCGCCGTTGTCCTGTTGATGTTTGGAATACCACCGAAACATCCCGACCACTTTCAGGACAAACGTCACATCGGCCACAACCTGCTCGACTTCCTGCACGCCTTCTGGCCTATCGCTTTTACCGCCGGTTTATATATTGCCTTCGATTTACCCCCTGCGGTCGGTCTCTTTTTTGCAATTATCGGTCTGCTTTTGATACACAAAGTCCCTCGTAAGCAATGGGGACACATTTTCAAAGCCGCCCGCGAGCCGGATATGGTCCTGCTTATTTTCGGCGCGCTGTTTTTTAAGCTCAACCTCCAGGCCGGCGGCGCCATCGGCAGCGTCGTGGAATTTCTAACAAACGCCCATGTCCCCCCGGTTTTGCTTCTTTTTATGCTGCCGATGCTGGTCAGCTTCTCGACAGGAGTAACCATGCCCACCGTGGCGATTACCTATCCGTTCCTTATTGCATTCATCGGCACCGGCTCCGAGGCTAAGATGGGGCTCGAAAGCCTCGCCTTTTCCGGCATGATTTTCGGCCTTTGGCTCACACCAGTCCACCTCTGCCTGACACTCTCGGCCGGCTTCTTCCAGACTTCACTGCTCAAAATCATCTCGAAACTGCTGCTTCCCTCCTCCGCCGTCGCCGTTGCCGGCATACTGTTGGCCCTCTTATGCAGATAAACAGATTCATTTTATTGACGAAGACTCCAAAAAGGGTAAGATTGAAACGTAATATTGAAATCTGATCGGGTGATACCGTTCGGCAAGGAGATAACATTGCTCGGAATCGATAATATTTTTAAAGCTGTTTTTCTTGTAGGTTTTATTGCAGGCTCAGTCATTCGAAAGGTATATACATTCAAATGCAGACACAGAAGGGCAGTTAAAAAGTACAAAAGCGCGGTGGATATTAGTCTGATTAGCGCCGCCGGTATCGCAATGGCGTTGCCTTTGTTCTACATATTTACGCCATTGCTGGACTTTGCTGATTATCACCTCCCGGAATGGCTGGGCTTCATAGGCACGGCTGTTTTTGCAATGGCCCTTATACTTTTGTGGAGGTCGCACGCAGACCTCGGCCGCAATTGGTCTGCAATACTGCAAATAAAGCAGGAACACTCACTTGTGACAAACGGAGTATACCGCCATATACGCCACCCGATGTATGCAGCGCACCTGCTGTGGGCGATTGCACAGGGGCTCTTGTTGGAAAACTGGCTTGCAGGCTGGGCCTTTCTTGTAGTTTTTGTGCCATTGTATCTGATACGGGCCCCGAAAGAGGAACAGATGATGCTTGAGCAATTCGACGAGCAGTACTGTCAGTACATCAGTCGGACAGGCGGGATTATGCCTCGGTTTTGGAAATAAAGAACAACGGTACTCGCTAATTTGCAGTGACAGGCTTTGAGATTTTAGGCCACATATGGTTTGAAAACAGACTCTCAGCAAGAGAGAGCACAGTTGTATCCCCTCTACTCCGAAAACAGTCAACTCAACAAATCCCGAAGCTACGGATAAGTTGGTGTATAACCTAATTTGCCCCAGCAGCCTTTCTGCATCTTGTACAGGTCCTTGTAGCCCGCTTCTGTTTCGGGTGTCCAGTTGCCCTGGTGGCTGCGCTCTACTAATTTGGCACGCTTTATCGTATCGGTGCCTTTCCACTTCCAATGGTCGCTGTGCCCGTCGGCGAAAGAGATTGTCGTGCCGTCACCGTGCCGCACCGGAGGGTCGTCCCACCATGCCTCGGTATCATAATTAACGGCAAAGGCGTCCGGTGTCATCCAGCCCTCGTCAATAAAAACAAGCCTGTAGGGCGGTGCCGGATTAGTAATTTCGGTCCTTTTCTTGATATGTGCGCCGCGCACTCCCTGGGTCGGAGGATGGTTAACAGCGTTCATGGAAAACATTATAGCGTATGTCAGCGCCTCTTCTTTACGGCCCGTCGGACACTTGTACATCTTGACGTCCTTTATATAAGGCCACAATGCCCCGGCTCTTATTGCATCCT
>CAZZAX010000054.1:0-34806 GCA_964653075.1 uncultured Pirellulales bacterium | reverse complement strand
TCATCGGCCCGAACTGGTCTCCCGGATGGACCTGAAAACCAATCTTGCCCGAATCAGTGGAATCATCATGCACGTCGGCGACCTGATGACCGTTAATCCATACCTGAAGGTGGTCACCCTCGGCACGAACCTTTATCGTGTTCCAGCCTTCACGGTCCACTATGCTTTTGTCCTCATTCATTGCCAGAAACATCTTACCGGGACAATACAGAGTGCCCGAATAGCACACCGGATTCTTATATTCGAGGATATCGGCCTGGTACGCCTTCCGGGGTGACTGGTAGCGGAACCACAGACCACTGTTACAGGGCCACTCTGCCCGATAGGTAAGGGTCGCCAGAAAATCCCCGTATGTTTCCGTCGTAAACAAATCTCCCGGTGCGTTATTAGCACCCTGTGTTCCTACAAGGTTGCCGTTTTCGACGAACCACCTTGCCTCACCGCTCGTCTCCCAGCCGGTCAGGTCCCTGCCGTTGAAAAGCTTTTCCTGACTAACGCTACAACCTACAAACAACATCACTACTGTCAAACACAAAACAACCAAGATTCTGCGTACCATAATCTTCTCCTTATACCATAATATGTGTCATTGTTATCTCAATATAAAGTGAAATTGAATTCGGTTCCGAGCCTGAGAGGCCCACTGCTTTTTGTTCCTTTTCGGTTTACATAGATATACACCTTCTCCGGAGATACCATCATCACATCCGACACTCCGTCACTTGTTACATCCCCGATGAGCATACTCCTTTCCCCTTTTCTTTCGCCCACCAGGTCGCCACCAGGCACAGCCAAAACGCCAATACGCCTGCCATGATGGTCATATATACACCCATTATGGGCAACCAAGATTTCATCCACGCCGTCACCTGTCCAGTCCAGCAGGCAGTGATGTCGGCTGTAGTCGGTCACAATCCTGCCAAGAAGCTTACCTTTTTCATCCAGAGTCCAAACAGGACTATTACCAAGAGGCTGATGGTCAATATCGACGACTATTTGTTGCCCGCTTAGTCCGGGAAAGACTTTTCCCACATCCACCGACTCAAAATGATGCCCGGCAACTTCCCAGATAATCCCGCCAGTACCATCCACCAAAGCCACATTATTCGCACCGCAGCAAGTAAGAACCAATCTGAAATCTTCAGGTCTATCGCCCCGCTGAAAAACCCGAACGCAGTCAAGATGCCCTCGCTTCTGGTCGACGGTCTTCGACTTATACACCCACCGCACGGAACCATCTGAGTTGAGCATCGCATAGCCGGCCATAATCTCATCGCGCCCATCTCCATCAATATCAACAGGTCGCGGCTGATGAGCTGTGCGATAGCCGCCCGGATCCTTAACTGTCCAGAGAAGATTGCCCGCCTGGTCATAAGCCCAAATCTGATGGTATCGATTTTTGACCAGTACGTCACTTGAAATTTTGCCGCCGCTCAGATTGCAAAACACCAGACAATCAGTAGCATCATCGGCAATACGAATCCTCCTGCGCTGCCTGCCGGAAGCTCCATCCAGCTCTACCAAATAGCCTTTCGTACAAAGCACAACCTCATTCCTGCCGTCACCGTCCCAGTCGTGAATCTGACAGGCCACATCGTGGTGCCAAATCTTACGTCCGATAGCGGGATTGCCCCACTTCCACAATACTGTGCTGTCTAATTTCTGTGCAACAGCGGTACTTGTATAATGAACATCGTCTTTGTTCACGTTCTCGGAGCTGACGATTTCAACCCGGCCGTCACCGTCCACGTCACCGGCCACCATCCACTGCCCCCCGTATTCGGCATCCAGAGACACGACCTTCCAGGGCCAAATCATGGATGTTCTATCTTTTGGTTCTCCAACGTCTTTAATGTCATAATAGACCGGGACATCCTGCTTTGCACAAAGCGCCGTGCAAAAGAGAAAAACAACCAATAAACACATAGTTGTCAGCCGTACAGGTTCCTGAGTTTTATTCATCGTATTTCAACTATCCTTGCAGCCCGGCTAATCCTGCCATATGTCCGCTGTTCGCGCCTTGACGTCAGGCATCCGGGGCAGTACAGCACTGGGGACCGGTTCGTACCAGAACGTCGCACACGACCAGTCATCCTGTGTTTCTGCCAGGCCGTTCTTCCATGCAATCTGCTGAATTGTTATGCGGCATTCCTCCCGCCAAAAAATCGGATCAGGCAGATGCCAGCGATACATCGACACGAAGTTTTTATCATCCAGGCTGCAGCCATTATAAAGGTACGGTGTCTGCTGCATTCCGTAGGACAAGCACACATAATCTTCGCTTCCGGTACCACAAATCGTAGGAAAGTCGGTGTCGCCATCCATATAAATCTTTATCTCACCTTCACCCCACCACTGGCCGGGCGTCAGGTTTCGTATGCCGATGAGCGCACCCATAAAGCGACCTTTGTTCTTTCGCTGCGGCAACATTACGAAGTCCTTCTTTATAGTTGTCGGGTTTTCCCTGCGGAACAAAACATGCAGCCGGCCTACATCATCCGGGTGCTTATCTGCGATTGTATAATCAATCTGATAAAACAACGGAACATTTTTTTCGCCGTCGTTGGTCAATGTAATCTTGGCCCGTTTACTAAAAGGCATTGGCAGCCATATATTCATACCGGCATTTTGACCAAGCGAATGCACTGCGGAATAATACGGCATAACCTTTCCGTGTGCAAATCCCATGAAATCACCGATGGGACATTCGACGCTCGGATGTTCCTGCCCGTCCCACCAGGCTCGAATCACCAGAGACCGCAGATTAAGCGGGTCCCTTCGTGTCGTCATCCAGATATGCCGAATCGTCCCCGGCCCCTCGATATCGCAAAGCTGTACTTCCTGACCAGCTTTTAGTGTTATTGATGGAGCCCCCTTTCGGCCAACGCCGAGTTTGCTTGCCGCCTTACCCCCCTGCCCCGGAGCACCGGTCGGATTCTCGAAACAAATCGAGCGTGATACCAGCCCCGTATCCAGCAGATACGGTTCGGTGACGATGTCCACCGTGCGCTGACAGGATATACATCCCAGCATAATCACAAACAGTAAAAAACAGGACATAATTCGCTTGGCCATAATCTCTCCTTTCACAAAAATAAATTGGTATTATTAATCAGTTCCTTTTGCGGGCAGGGCCTGCTCTTTATTAATCCAGCGACTCAATATATATATTGCGAAATTCAACCGGACCACCTTCGCTCTGCAGGCATATCCACCCGGCAGTATCTGAAGCACCGGTCCCCGCGTTCTGGAGAACACCATTGACATAACAGCGAATAACGTCTTCATCACAATAGATATCATAGTTGTTCCATTGCCCTGCCGGCTTCTCGCTGCTCTGCTGTTTTTTGGTTACACCAACGAATTGCCTGTTGACATCCTGCCTGTCCCGGCCGTCAACAGTAATACCGGTGCCGTTGATAAGAACGAAATCACCGGCACTGCCGGCCTTTAACTGGCACTCTATGCACCGGGGCCAAACTTTATCCTGCCCGCTGGAATGCAGCAGCACACCGCTGTTGGCTGGTTCGCCCGGCCAGCGCCATTCCAGATGCAGCTTGTAGTTTTTATATTCGGCTTTGGTCCGCATATACCCGTTGGGCTTTCCTTCACAACGCACAACGCCATTTCTTACCGTCCAAATCTTGTTCACATCGATTGCTTCATCCGGAATGAACAACTTCCAGCCGGCAATATCTTTGCCGTTGAAGAGCATTGTCTTTCTGCCAGGCTCAGTCGGCCCGAACATGCCCTGACAGCCCATTAATGCCGACAAAATTATAACCAGAACACTCAATACCAATAATCTACCTGCAAATCGCTTCATGGTCGTGCCTCCAATAATCCATTTTTCAATCGAATTTTTCCCTTTGATATACCTGGCCACACAGCCAAGCCTCGATATGAAACAAAAATACCAAATTCCCGCAGCAAACGCAACCGTAACAAGAAACATATTCTCAAGCATAAATAAAGAACATTGACGAATTTTTCACGTATAGTATGATACTTCCCTTGTCGATAATATTTTATGGAGGAAAAAATGAAGATACACAAAATTACAAGACATATATACAGGCTCTGGAAAGAATGGCGAGTGACCATTTTTTTCATAGTTTTTGTTATTGTTCCTGCAAAATCAAGCCTGGCGGACTGGAATTGGGTCCCGACCGGCTCTATGAATCCCACCATACTGGAAGGTGATTTGATTTATGTTAATAAAATAGCCTATGACTTGAGATTTCCTCTTACTCTGCATCGGCTTGCAAAATGGTCGAATCCACAAAGAGGCGATATAGTAGTTTGTTTTTCTCCCGATGATGGAACTCGATTAGTCAAGAGAGTAATAGGACAGCCGGGTGACACAATCGAATTAAAAAATAACACACTTTTTCTAAACGGAGGACCAGCCGGCTATACAAAAATCGACTCAAAATACCAAGAAAATCTACCCGACAACCTGAAAGAAAAGTGTATATTGACAATGGAAGATTTGGATGGAATTTCTCATGCTATAATGAGCATCCCCTCAATTACAGCTATCCGAAGCTTCGGGCCGGTTACTGTACCGCAGAACAGCTACTTTGTTATGGGCGACAACAGGGACAATAGCAAGGACTCAAGATATTTCGGATTTGTAGAAAGAAAATCCATAATCGGAAAAGCAAAGGGAGTAATCACCTCATTCGACATTACCGATAAATATCAGCCCAGATTCAAAAGGTTCTTCGCCTCTTTGAAATAGCTTCTTAAAAACAGCCCCTCTGTCAGGCTGAGTCTTTCGTAAATAACTTCGCAGTCTCGTCATTCAACAAAACCCAGATAGTGTAAATACCAACGACAGTTCCGAATGGAATTTGGAACAATTCCAAAACAGCAATTATCAGAACCAGTATCCTCGCCCAGCCCCTGTGCTTTAGAAGCCCGATACCTCCGACAATCTCCGGTACAGATAAAGTAATAAAAAATACAGCTATCGTAGCGGCAACAACCGAAGTGATAGCCATTGTCTGTGGGTCCCCGGAAATAGCTCCCGCCCCGGCAATGACCACAAAAGCCAGGCAGGCAACTAATAGTCCCATGACACCAAATCCGATATTTAGTGCTGCTACAAGAGTGACATGTTTTTCCATTTCCCTACCCTTTCCTCTCATAATTTACATTTCATTTTATCTTCCCTTTTTATTTAAAATCGCCTCGATTTCATCCATAGTTCGATTCATCGCCTCCATCGTTTTATTGAATGGCTTAGCGCCTGTCATATCAACTCCCGCCTTTTTCAAAAGATCAATTGGATAATCGCTGCCACCCGATGATATAAATTCAATGAATTTTCCGACCGCGCCTTTTTCTCTGCTCAAAACCTTTTCAGCCAAAGCCGTGGACGCGGTAAAAGATGTCGAATACTGATAGACGTAGAAATTATAATAAAAATGCGGGATGTACGCCCATTCGACCGCATACAGGTCATCGATATAGCAGATTCCCTTATCATGGCCGTAGTATTTTTTAAGAATCTCGCCGTATAATGCGCTTAAAACATCTCCTGTCAGCGGCTCACTACGCTCGGCCTTCTCGTGGATACGCAGCTCGAACTCGGCAAACTGGGTCTGCCGAAAAACCGTTCCCTTGATTCCATCTAAGTAATTCATAAGCAAAGATAAGCGTGTGTCATCATCTTTGATTTCTTCGAGCATTTTGTGAATCAGCAGCGCCTCGTTAAAAGTGGATGCTACTTCCGCGACAAAAATCGAATAGTCGGCTGTCGCATAGGGCTGATTCTTGTTGGAATAATAACTGTGCATCGCATGGCCCAGCTCATGAGCCAACGTACTTACATCGTCATATTGGCCGTTGTAATTCAAAAGAATGTAAGGATGAACATCGTAGGCGCTGCCGTTGCAGTAACCGCCCGAGCGTTTGCCCGGCGTCGGATAAACATCGATCCATCGTTCCTTAAAGGCCTTCTCGACGACACGGCCGTAGCTGCTGCCTAAAGGTTTTACCGAATCGAGCACTAGCTTTCTTGCTTCATCGAATGTATATTTCAAATCAATACCTTTAACAACAGGCGCATATACATCCGAATACTTTAACGTCTCCACACCAAGCATTCGTTTTTTCAGATTCAGATAACGATGGAATGAATCAAGATTATTGGTTACATTTTCGATAAGGGCCAAATACACTTCTGTCGGAATATTATTTTCATCAAGCGAGCTGTGAAGCGAAGAATCATATCCGCGCGTACGAGTGTAAAACATGTCCTTCTTCACATTCGCATAAAGCTGCGTGCCGAAAGTTCCTTTGAACTTTGTAAATATATCCCAGAATGCCTGAAATACAGCTTCGCGGTCATCTCGAATTGGCGAAGCCCGGTGCCGGGCATATCCGGCCTTGGTCAGCCTGGCCGTAGTACCGTCACTTAACGTAATCTCAGGATAAGGCAGCTCCGCATTACTGAAGACCGTGAAAATTGAGGATGGCCCGCCGGCCAACAAGCTCGCTTCTGCAAGTATCTTTTCTTCTTTATCAGATAACGTATGAGCTTTCATCCGCTGTATGTCATACAACGGCATCTTATAGATTCTTAGACCGCGCTTCTGCGCAATAAACTTATCGATTGTATCCTTATCCATCCCGGCAATTTCCGGCCTGATAAATGCGGCCTTCGAGCTGTAATCGGTACTAAGCTGCTGGATTTCCTGCTTCATCGCCAGATACTTCGAATTACCAACGTCCTCATCGGATTTCATATTAGCATAGCTGTATAGACGTCCAAATTCTTTCGATACCTTGCTGTTAAATTCCAGACATGCTAATAATTCGGATGAAGAATTTGCTAATTTGCCCTGGTACCCGCTCACTTCATCGAACCGCTCAACCAGCTCCTGCTTGGCCGTATTCCATGCCTCGTCCGAAGAGTAAAGGTCTTCCAGATTCCATTTATATTTATCGGAAATTTCCGCTCTCTCATGAGTCTGAGCTAAAACCTGAGTATGAGAAAATATAACGACTGTAATCAATAAAATAATGACATTTAAGACTCTGTTCATAATTGTCTCCCTGTGAGTAAACTCTATTAAACATCTTAACCGTTATTAGCTGCTAAACCTTTACTACATATCTTAACGCCACCGGCAGATTATTTCAATCATTCAGCTTCAGGGTTTAACAATAAGCCAATTACGATTCACGCTTGAGGTGCTCCTGCGCCCAGATAGCCAGTCCCGAGCCTGCCAACAAAACCACTCCGAAAAGTAACTGAAAACTACTCAAAGATTCCTCGAAAACCACATAGGAAATTGCAAGGACGATAAAAGGCTGAGCCAACATAACGAGCGCCGGGATTGTCGCCCCAATACGTTTCATAGCCGCATAGTACAGAGTATGGGACAATGCTATGGCCGTCGCCCCTGAAATTACAACACAAAACCACTGCCATGCTCCCATTTTTACACATTCCCCCAATTCACCGAACAACAGCCCAAGCACAAAAAGCCCTGCAACCGTATAAATGCTTATTACCGAAAAACCGTGACGTGAGTCAATATCTCTAAAGGCGATTCGCGCAGAAACTATATACACCGCCCACATAAATCCCATAGCAAGAGCCAAAGCTATACCGGTTAAGGTCCCTGCTGCAGTGAAATCCTCCTTGAAACCCATCACGCCGATTACCCCCATTGCCGAAAGCACCAGCCCCGACCAGAAACGTTTGCTTTTGACCAGTGCCCTTTCCTCGACAAAGAATATTAATGAAAAACTCGCTATCCAGATGAGGGATGATTTCGCCAATAGAACCATAAAGGCAGGTCCGATATAATAAAAAGCACAGGCGAACAAACTCTGCATAACAACATTTGCCACACCGGGCACAACAGCCCTTCGCCAGACCCTTGCATTCAGCCGGCCTTTCTTAATGGAAAAGATAAGAAACGGCATCCACAGCAGACACGCCACCGAATATCGCAGCAGGTTTTGGGTCCAAGAATCCAGATATCCTGTCAGGTATTTTATAAATATCGGCCCTAACGACCAGAAGCTCAGCGCACCGATGCAGGCAAAGGTTGCCGATAAATCTACTTTTCGTATCTTACTGCCATTACTCACGAAGAAACTCCAATTATTCAGTCGAGATTTGGCCACAATATAAGCATAACACCACACCTAATCAATCTTATTGTGCCTTAAGGCGGAATTCTATTCCAAAGCCTACCTGTTTTATTTCTACTATGGAAAACTCGCAGGCTATAAAAGTGGGACTTAATAATGGATGAAAAAAAGAAACTTTCTTAATAATTTTTGCATCCGGCCATAAATAACTTATATTTTTTATAGATTGATGCCTTAGCAAAGAGGAATTAAAAGCAGGATAAACGACTTTATTTTTGATGCGGAGGGGTTATACCCAGATGAAAACGACTAAAAGTCAGCATGTTGATAAAGCTAAGCCAGACGATACCAACAAAAAAGCAAGGAATCCCGGATGTGCAAACTTCGACTATCATTATGACTGTTGCTTATTTCGAGATGAGTGTTTAGTACAAAAGGGTCAGAGATGCGAATATTTCGAGCGTGCTGTTTTGCCAACGATTGCCGATAATACTGAGGATAAACCGTCTAATAAAGGGCAATAAATCTACTTTTTGATACGAATTTACCCCAAACAAGACGAGTTCGTCGATTATACCAGCGTAAAACCTTTTTTTCAGCAGTCTTTCAATTCTCTTACCCATCCCGGCCGGTCGCTTGCCAGGGCACCGTCTGCTAATGTGTCACAAAAAAAGAGATGCTCATAAAATCTTTTTCAGGCCACTGACAAGGCGGCCAATGCCCTCGGCAGCGGTTTCTTTTTGAAGTGCTCCATAGGCAACACGCAGATAGCATCTATCCTCCATTCCGAACGTCATACCCGGAACAACAGCTACTTTGTGCTCTTCAATCAGACGTTTTACAAGTTCCATCGGGTCAAGGTCGTAGTGAACTCGAAGCAGAAAATAGAACGCTCCATCGGCGCGGGGAACGGTTACTAAATCTCTGATACCGCTCAATTTATTCAGGAATATCTCACGGACCTCGGTGGTCATACGCAGCTTTTGGCGGCAGTAGTCTGCTCCGGCACGCATTGCCCCGACCGCGGCCCACTGTGAGATTACAGGAGGACAAATCAAAATCGTGTCCTGAATCTTCCTGATTGGCATATAAAGATGCTCCGGTATCACCATCCAGCCAATCCGCCAGCTTGCAAAGCCATACGCCTTGGAAAGGGAAAACAGCGAGATAGTATGCTCGGCGCCGCCCTCGATTGAACCGGGCGAAAAGTGCTCAACGCCGTCATAGGTGAAATATTCATAGGCTTCATCGCTAATGTGGTATATACCCTTTTGCCGGCAAAGTTCATTGACCTGCCGAAGGTCCGATTCGCGATACACAGACCCGGTCGGATTGTTCGGTGAGATAGTAACAATGGCGCGCGTTCGATCGGTAATGGCAGCGGCAATTGAATCCAACTGTAACTGGTAATCGTCATCGGTAGGCACACAGACAGCCTTACAGTCGGCCATAACGACGGCCATCTCGTGATTGAAGTAGTAAGGAAGCTGGAGAATAATCTCATCGCCCGGGTCAGTAACGGCAAGAACCGCGTTGAAAAAGCCCATATTGGCGCCGGCGGTCACGACAACTCGTCTGCCCCCTGCGGATATGCCATTTTCTGTTTTTAGCTTTGCCTGAATCGTCTCGCGTAGCTCAGGGATGCCCTGGACAAGTTTGTACTTGTGGTTTTCCGGATCGGCAAGAAATGTTTCAATAGCCTCTATGGCTTCCGGGGGCGGGCCGTAATAGGCAACTCCCTGGCCTAACGAAATTGTGCCGGGATTACTACGAATTAGTTCGCCGACTATAGGGATTATCGGCGACTGCACAGACTGCATCCGGAAACTTTTGGCCACTTAAACTTCCCAATATGTAATTTACAACCTGTTAAGACCTATGTTCCGGTCAATTTACAAAATCCATCGCTGATTGTCAACCGATTTCAGCTTCTACGGCAGCCCCTGGTGCCATTAATACCGGCCTGGTGAGCCCACCTGTTTTGCAGTGAAAACTAAGAACCGGCTTTTAATATAGTAACCTTTGAATCATACGATGATAATCAGGTAAAATCGCATCAGGATTCTCTATAGGAGCCTCTAAGACGCGATTTTGCTTTCTAATATGACCGAACTCGAGCCAAATGGTATCTGGAAAAGGGGCCGGTTATTTTAATATAAATTCCCGCCTGAACTTGCAGGAAAGATATTTTCTCACAGCGCAAACAAATTTGTGAACCTATTTTAAGAAAAATCGTAATTGTTATCAAATTTGTACATATTAACGGTTATGAACAAAATATTGAGCTGTCTCAGACCTCGAACAATAAACACCTCTTGTGAAGCTTTGTTTTGGTACTTTAATGGAAAGAATGTAGTATGTGGGACGAAGAAAAAGATTTCGAGATTTTAGACGAGGTGGAAGAGTACGACTTGAATGATGAAAGCACCGATGATTTTCTGTACCCGGAATTGGATTCATCCGCCGACAAAGATGAAAATGAAAATAGCGATGTTTTTGAGTACGAAGCCGATTTTTACTACGATGAAGAAGACGAATAGCAACGGCATCCTCTATTCAATAACATAATATACTTGAAAATGGCATGAACTGCTGGTTGCTGTAGGAAGCGTGCTCACACATTTACGCTTTCTCTCTATTTTAAATTTCGTCCTTCCATCTCGAATCCACTTTTTCGCAAATTAACATTTCACCCTGAGCAGCACGGTAGGGGCTGTGCCGAGACAATATACATCAAAAGACAGGATGGTAGCTTGAGGCAGTTCAGGTAACGAAAAAAAGCCGTAAGTTAATGCTCACAGCCCTTTATTTACACAAATCTTCGTTGTTTATTACCCCATCGCCGTGTAATCTTCACATATCTAAAAGCTTTCGCCCGGTAAGAAATAGTAATCTTCCGTTTCACCGGTTCCGTAGCCATTCTTTGGCCCTGAGCCACCGTTACCTTTGGAGCCGGGGGCACTGCCGCCGGTCCAGGGTATCTCAGAAAGAGTGATTCTCATCCATATTTCCCCGCTTGCATTGTCCGGATGCCATGACAGAAACGCCGGTGTTGTCATCTTGTTTAATCCGGCCGGCAAATTGATAAGATACTGATTTTGTACTGCCCATTCGGATACAATCCCCTCGGAACAAACAAGAGCCTGGTCGGTGTAACTGTCATCATCCCAGTCACCATCACGATTCCAGTCGAACCAGACATTGATCCAGAGGTTTATATTCGGCTTGATAACATTGACATTGTAGTCAAAAGTAGTCCAGCTACATTGTGGCATATTGAGTGGGAAGATAACACCATCGTCACCTTTGTCGTTATCCGGTGAGTTGGTTTGAGGTTTGATATTGTTTAAGCCATCCTGATCCGGCCCCATGTCGGCTTCATTTTCATTAGAAACCTGCTTGCCCAAATGAGCCACTGCAAGAGAACTCGAGTGAATCGGCCCAACTGGCCCGGCAGTCATGCCATCATTATATACAGTGGGATAATGGGCTATGACTCCGGAAGGCCCACCCTTGGGATACGCGGTCATATTGAGCCAGAAATTGTTAGTGCTGTCTGGTGCGTCGCCGAGGTCTGGTTCTATTAGTGCTATCCCCTCACAACTAATACTTATCAGCCCTTCACCGGTGTTGTCGCCGAATCCACCTACCTCAATGAGGTACTGCTGACCGACGACAACATCAAAGGTTACCTCGGACTGCCAGCCGCAGGAGTCGTCGTTACATTCTATTAGTCTGCTTAGTGACGGATTGCAGCCACTTCCATTATAGACGGCAAGCTTGGTATCGTAGCTGCTGCCGCAGAGGCTGACAGTAGCTTCACCTGTACACGTGGCGGTATAGATATACCATATATTTGGGCTGGTCATGCAGTGGCCAGGACCGTCGTAAGTTGCATTGCTGGTGTCGAACGTTAGATCTGTTACGTTACCTATTAGCTTTGCGTTATAGCAGTCATCGTTTGGCACGCTTGGCGGTGTTGGTGGAAAGTTAGCATCTGTTGATCCCGCAATTTCTATCAAGTAGTCCTGACCGGCGATCGCATCAAATGTGATCTGGGGTTGATGTCCTCTGATGTTCTCGCAGAAGATCCTGTTGTCCCAAGTCGGGAAGATATTGTAATCCTCATAGATAGCAAGTTCGACGTCGATCCAGTTACCGTCAAGAGTGATAGTAACCTCACCTGTGCTTGAAGCAGTATAGCAGTACCAGATATTCGGATTCTCAACACAATCACCGGGTCCGTCCAGCGTCGCGTGAGTGGTGTCGACGTCCAGTCCATGTAAACTACTGACCCAATCTGCATTAAACCAGTCATCATTAGATGGCGTATAAACAGGATTATCATCGCAGCTAATATTTAACACACCTGAACCGAACTCAAGTATGTTGTAACCGCCAACCTCGATAAGGTAACTGTGGCCGGCGGTCACGGGAAAGGCGACCTGCGATTGCCTGCCGCAGAAGTCATCGCTGCATTGGAGCAAGCCGCCCGAAGTCGGAGTTGAACCGCATCCGTAGTAATAGACGGCAAGCTTGGTGTCGAAGGTACTGCCGCACAGGCTCACAGTAGCGGTACCTGTGCAACTAGCTGTATAGCAATACCAGATGTTCGCACCTGACATACAAGCTTCAGTACCATCAGTTGTTGCCTCGGTAGTATCGAATGAAAGGTTCGTTACATCACCGACTGACTCTGCGTTCTGAATGTCGTCATTGGCTGGCGGTGCCCCCTTGCTGCTCTGTGGGATACCTAACAATAATGCCATTATAATAGTAGCGATTTTGATTTTCATCACATTCTCCTAATAAACAACGGCCATTTTCAATATGACCATTTGTGCCATTTCTTCGATAAGCAGTTAAAACCTCCCTGCCCTCGATTACATAGAAATATATTACCTTTTAAGGTAATGGTCTGTCAAGTAAAAAAGTCGATAAGAGGGCCGTTTAGTAAAACAATCCGAAATATTACCCAAAATACAGGCTATTTTGTCTGCCAAAGTAGCCAAATTCACACCGATTGATATTTAAGGTAGAACCGAGGGATTTTTAACGCAAATTAGAACGAAAAGAGCGGCTTTATCTTCTCAATACCATCTTGCTCAAATGAACTTTGCAGTTCAAAACCCATTATGGGAAATATCGGTCAACACTATTGCCGGCTATTCTTTGTTCTCAGGTTTGGCCCTTTTTATAACAAAGAAATACGCAATTGCCCCGACACAATAAAAACTAAGCGACAAAACAATTGCAGCGGCCCATATTAATTTGTCATACTTACCTTCATGAGTTAGCGGGTTATAAAACTTCGACGCCGGCCGCCTGAGACAATCGATGAGCATTATCAGAGAAAAAATCACTCCCAAGACAGCCAATACGCCCCACAGAGCCTGGAAACCGAACAACGGCCTTATCGGCCAGAATGGAAATCTACACCAGGTAACCATAACAGATAGTTCCTAAAAGGATTCACATTAAGTTTTGTTACACGCCCTGTACTAAGGGAAAATTCCAAAAAGGTTACACATCAAGTGGAGATTTTATGAAGATTTAGAAGATTTTAAACCACGTCAAGTACTGAATTAGCTCATTTTTTTGCAATTCTGTAATATAGAGGTCATATTGTTATACAAAGGCCAAACTCAAGCAGAAGAGTATCTGAGATAAAATCGGAGATTATAGCACATATTATACTGAAAAAGCGGCTTTTCCTTTCTCTCAAGCTCAGCATTTTCAGGCTGAGCAGAAAAATGGGTAGGATATTCCTTGTTCTAAGGCTCGATAAATCTCATTTATGATTAGCATATGGATAAAGTTGTTGTGTAATAATACCGATAAATAGCCAGCAAAAGCGAAATTTATTTTCTTATAAAAAAAAAGGAGATAAATTATGGCTTGCGAGGAAAAACCTAAGGTTTTGCAAGAGCCTCAACAGATACCATCTGAATCACCAGGATGCGAAAGCACAGACTCTCATCAATGGGACAACAAAATGGAAATTCAACATCTTCTATCAGGTAAAACAGACCTCGAAATAAATGAATCTCATGAAGCCACTACTTACTACGACCAAGTGATTGCCTGCTATAACAAGGGAGAATATGACAAAGTATGGGAGATTATTGATAAAGCAAAGAGTTTGGGGTATCAAATCCCAAAAAAATTTCTTAAGGCTCTTCGTAAAGCTTCAGGGAGAGAAAAATAAAACATCTAACTTTTTATGATGAATTGCAAAACTGTAAGTTTAATCCTTTATTGATTTGACAAAAGGAGATTAAGATGGGAATTCAAGATTGGTCTGAAGATACTATTCTCGTAGACTTGCCACAGGAGCCGGAGATGGGAAATGAGCTCGAAACGGTTATGGGGATGGTTTATGACAGAGGTGGCTGTGAAGTGGTAATAGATTTTTCGGACGTTGATATTATAACTTCTTCCAGCCTGTCGAAGTTGCTGAAGTTGCGCAAGATATTAGACGATTTCGATCATAAACTCACTTTATGCAGCGTTGCTGCGGCAACGAAAGGCATCTTCATGATAACCGGCCTTGACTGTTTTTTTGAGTTTACTGACAATAAGTCTGTGGTCCTGGCAAGTGTATAGAAAGAAACTCCAACAGGCAGTAATTTCAAAAGGCTTCTGGGCAGTCCGTTCCCTACAGCATCAAAGTCAAGCGGAAAACCATATAAAATTCCAGGTCTATTGAGAAACCCAGGAGCATAAATTCAGGCCCCCTTTACACAAGTTTATTGCTTTTTTTAGCTCATGCTGGCACAAATATTTATTGTGATCGCAGGCTTCACCCATATAGAACTTCTCCAGAACAGACAGGGCACGTCTGTCACTGATTCGGCCTAAGGCCCAGACCGCCCTGTTCCTTTCCCTGAGGCTATGTTTTTCAGATTGCATATAAGCAATCAGTGCCTCGACTCTGTCTCCCGAATATTCTTGTGCTGCCTGGGCACTAATTTGCTTTACACTCGACCCGATACTCCAACAAGCCCACACATAGACGATAAGAACAGAGACCAGACAAGTTAACAAACCATAAAAGAGGATTTTCTTTGCGATAACAAACCACTTACGAGGAATCAATTGTCCTGCCATTGTTGCCCTCCTGATAAACGATCATATCTGCTTGACGTGGTTTTATTATACCTGATTCACGTCTGAAAATCAATGAAAAACAGATTATCCATCCGAAAGAGTCTTTATAAATGCCACAATAGTGCCCGATTTGACTAAACCCGTACACTTTCTCATCCGATATATTTCGTATGTTTTTAATTTTTCTTATTGTGCACCAGGCATTATTCACAGATGCGGCACCAATAAGACGTATATGTAACTTACAGGAGGCGAAGTAAAGAGACAAAAAATAGCCGCCTTCTCTTTGTTTTTCATAGGAGATAAAAGAATGGCTGGAGAAATATGTATGTGCGCCGATGAAAAACACGCCGGTGAGCGGAATGGAATTCATGGAAAAGTGCATGGAACTTTGTCAGGCTTTGTCAACATGTGGCACGAGTGTACCGGTTGTGGTACGATTTATTGTGATGAATGTGGCAGGAATTGCCTCTCAGGAAAAACCAGCTCCACTGACCAGACGAGAGTCTGTCCGAAATGTGGCTCTCCAACAAAGTTGTTTTAGAGAAAATAATTGTTGTACTAATCTGGTTTTTATAGACACTCTTTTCTCCGTAGTACAAACGATTCCAATGTCGTAAGATGAATGTATGGCTGCACCGATTCAAAGATACCGTCGGCAATTGCTAATTGGCACAGGATTCCACAGATACGGCTACTCGTTCACAACCACCCTCACCAACAATTTTCTCCCAAACCACCTAAGTTGCCCACATTAACATTTCTCCCTATTCTTTAGCCCAAAAATCAATATCCCCTTGAAAATGAACTTAAAAAATCAACTTTTCCTTAATAACAAAACTTTTGCAATTTTAAGGTAAAGCCAATTGGATCTTAATACGTTGAAAATTCCATCCATCCGACTCGATACGGTCAGTGACGGCTTCACAGACTATTCAAGGAAAAACACGATGAATAACCCCAATGGTTTTTCGAAGAAAAGCACGGAATAGGAACTTGTGATTTGATAGGAATTGCGTCAAAAATGCGTCAGTCGCCAGTGGCAAACTACTACAATACTCGACTTGTCAATAACTTGTTAACCACTTGCAATCCTTATTTTATCCAAAAAAAATGAGTCATAAGATGCTATTGGAAAAGCTCTTATAGAAGTGATTTCGGATTAGAATCCGTTGCTCTGTCCAGCTGAGCTGCGGGCGCCTCAATCTTAAGTCTTTTTAATGTAACAACTTCCTGCATATACGGTCAATCAGTTTGCAGTTTGCCGGAAAAATTTGGGAAGTTCCCTGATCAGCAAATAATAAACCTAATGGAAATTTGAGAAAATGTTGGAAAAAAGGTGATATTGAGCATAATATATTCCGATATTAGTTTTCATATGCAAAGATGTGTAAGCGGAAAATCCGATAATACAGAGAATAAAAGGAGAATAACAGTGAAATGCTTGCGAATAATATCAATGATGGTTGTGTCGCTAATTACGATTAGCCTGACAGGTTGTTTTTCATCTCATCCGGCAGACATAGAAGCATATCTAATGCCGCATAAGGTCGATGTTACAGCCGAAAGATATGTTTTGCAGCCGCCGGATCAGATTGTGGTGCAGTGTTCCGAGGTGCCCGAGATACACGGTCAGGCGCAGTTGATTCGCCCGGACGGCAAGATAAGTTTTGAGGATATTGGCGAGATAGAAGCTGCGGGCAGAACCCCTGAACAGCTTGCAAATATCCTGCGAGGTAAGGTTTTGGAGCTTTATAAATTAGAAGGTGATAAACCTGTCGATATTCGTATTATTACGTACCAGAGCAAAAAGTATTATGTATTGGGACAGGTTACAAGACCCGGGCCTCAGGTCTATTCCGGCCGAGATACGGTATTTTCAGCTCTTGCTTTTACACAACCCACTCCTCTGGCCTGGCTGGAACGCATCCAGGTAATAAGACCGTCGAGGGATGAAAATGTTAAGGCCAAAATATTTGAAGTGAATTTTGACCGTATGGCGGCTCATGGCGAACAAAGTAAAGATGTTTTGTTGCAGGAAGGTGATGTAATTTATGTGCCGCCGACGATATTGGCAGCAGCAGCACTGAAGATTGAAGAGTTTATTCGTCCGCTTGGCCGGGCCTTGTCCGGGGCCTATATGGTTGAGAGAGCGGGAACTGGAGGCTACAGCGGCAGAGGGTACTACGGTGGTGGCGTCGGCTACGGGTATTGATAAGTTTTCAAGCAACAGAACTGTGTAGAAGAAGTTGACGGATTAGCCGGGGTGGTTGTGAGGGGACATATAATCATGTCCAGATCGAGGACATTAAAATTAGTTCATCTTGCCAGCACTGTCTGGTTCATCATTTGCATCGGCTATATTTTAGTTTTAACTTTAAGGCAGGCAGGCTTTAAGTGGTGGGTTGTATTTTCCCTGTCCGGGCACGGTTTGTTAATTGCTCTGATGTTGATTAGTCTTTATTTATTCGCTATTTTCAGAGGGATTAGCAGCAGCCAAAAAGTGCAGATAGAACACCCGCTCACCTGCACGAATTACTATAGGATATTTTATGTGATAACACCTCTTTTGGGCGGGCTGGCAGGTTGCATGGGAATGATAGGTATCAGCACCCTCGGCCAGTTCACATCAGGGGTTGCATTAGGAACATTGGGGACGACGTTTTTGGTCTGGGTGGTTGTTGATCCTTTGGCCGGACTGCTGGAGATGCTTTTACCGCCTGCGAGCCGAAAGCATCGTTCCAAACGGATTGCCAGAGCTAAAGCACTGCGCCTAAGCAGACAGGAAAACCGTGAAAATTTGTTAAAAGAGGTGTTGGTTAAAGAAAAACTGGAGCAGCAGCAATGGCGTGAAGTTTTAAAACCGAAAGCTGAAAAATTAGCGGTAATGTTGACTGCACATGAGATTGACTTCAAACAGGTAGAAAATGAGGCCGTTGGAATAGGTGTCAATGCATGGCAAATTGGGGGGCTAAGCTGTATGAGGGAGCTTCGCGATATGGCGATGGACCTGGCCAAAGAAAGGAACAAGTCTGTTGTTGACTACGTTGGTGTATGGTGGGACGGTATTGGAAGCTGGCGGGAACCTTCACTTGTTTGAATGTTGAACCTGAATAACGGATAAAGCCGACGAATTTATGAACGAGAGCACAAAAAACAAGGGCGAAGCCATATGACTTCACCCTTATTGTTTTTAGTATTGTTTACTTCTTTTTACAGTGTCCTTCTTCTTCTGAGCCAGCCAACAAGGCCTACACCAATACTGCCTAACATAATAGCGCCGGGGGCAGGTATGATGAGACTGAAATTATCGATTCCTGCATCTACATCGCCTGTCCCGGATATCCGCACTTCAGCCGAATACACATTTGACATTGTTGTCTGAAACGAAGGGGACGGAACGCCAAAAACATCAGTATCACTTAGCCATCCTGCAGCTCGTGCCTGAGTGTCTGTCCAGCTTGGATTAAGACTGGCAGAGAACGTTTGCCAATTAGTTTGATACGTAGAAGTCAGAGGATACACCCAGCCATTTTGCGTTGAATCCATATAGCGGAAGCGTATCCAGGCCCCGTCAAAACTCCCACTTATGAAGCTGGTATCAACTGAAACGCCTATTATCCCTTTTGCCGAATAGTCACCCGTAAAAACGGTTGAGGTGGTCTGGGCACCTATGTCGAAGGTGTCATTGATTAATCCTGTACCCCAACTGTATAAGTAGCCGCCTGGATTGCCGCCGGTATTGACAACCCCGACGTTTGACGCAGTTGTGTTACCAGTCCATCCCGCCAGAGAACCACTGTCCCAGGTCTCGGTATAAGATGCAGAAGCCTGTGCGGCCACCATCAAAATCGAAGCAACAACACAAATTGTTATGAACTTTTTTTTCATACGTTTTCTCTTTCGAATATCCCTATTCTTACTTTGCCTCCGTTCAGAAAATAGGTTTTAGTTCATATCTGCGCTTCACGGCACAGCTTTTACTCTAACATCAGTTGCTTTTATGCTTCTTTTATAGTGTTCTTCTTCTTCTGAGCCAGCCAACAATGCCTACACCAATACTGCCTAACATAATAGCCCCGGGAGCGGGTATCCATCCCGGAGGGTGTTCACCGTTCGGTGGTTCTGGATCCGGATCCGGATCTGGTGGCGGTTCTGTTGCAGTATAGTCAACAGTAAGTGTGGCATACTCTAATTTGACACGATATGAACTGGAAAGATTTGTTATCGCCAGGGTGGGAGTGGCTGTCGTCCCATCTATAGCAGAAGCAACATCTAATCCTAAGATCTCTTTCCAACCAGTTGGTGTACCATCAAGATTTCCTAAAGAAGTGCCTTCGAGCGAGAGTGGGTAATAATGGCCATTATCCGAACTCTTGACGTCATACACCTTATAATCTAATGTTGCGGAATTTATCGTATATGGTGTAAGACCTTCAAAGGTCAACGAGAAATCTACACTCACATCAGATTGTTGCCACACTCCTGGATCCCAATTTATTGTGTCAGTTGTAATACCAGCGTTTGCTGAGCTACTGATTATCAGCAACAATGTTGCACTAATTATTATTAATTTCTTTTTCATCAGTTAAACTCCTCCTCTCACTTTTCACGTTGAAAAATGAGATTTGTTAATATTCGATTTCATGTTGTCTTTAAGTACATATTCACATTTCTATAATTATCGTTTACTCCGTGTTTACTCCGTTATTCTTTTGTACAAATGGAAAGTCAGGAATAAGAAGTACATCAACCTCTCAACTATAAAGGGGTAGCGCGCTAGTGCCCCTTCACGTAATGAAGGTTAATATTAGTTCTCAGGTCAGGTTAGGCGGGCCGCGAGCCAGTCGGACAAAAATGAATCCTGGTGAAAAAGACAAGTTCTGTTCGGCTCTTGGAGCCATGCGTATCAATGCTGGGTGTGGTAAGGATGAAAAGTGCGTTATAGTAAATTGAGGAACTTCATTTGTATTGTGTTCCTGCTGATGTTTATCTCGCATACTGATATGTGGTAAGAATAATCTGTCGTCCGGTATGCCGGGTAAATGATGAAGAAGGTTAATGTATTGAGTACTTTCTATATCACTGCGTAAACTACAGGAATCTTCGAGACGAAACAGGCAGGCAGTCTTGGGGAGCGATTTTCGCCGAATATATTTTTTTGAAATTTTTGAAGCAAATTGTGGGATGGAATGAAATCCTATTTGGCCTGGGCACAGGGGAGCGGTTATTGTTGCCGGCCAAAGCCTGCGGTCGATAACTAATGAAATGCACAGGAATCCTATTAAGACCATAAAAACTGCTGCTTGAGGGTGTAAAATCTCAGTGCCGGCAGATTGCGATTCCATAAATGCGGCGGGTGTAGCCGCGATAAGCGACATAAAAATAATCAGAAATATGCTATTCTTTCCCGATACCACTCCTCACTCCTTTACTTCCTTGTAGATTACCACACTATCGAACAAGTTAAAAAAACGCGCTATAATAATCGTGTTAATCCTCCTCCAATGAGGATTGTCCTTATAGCTTGTTATTTTATCAAGTACCGAGCCTTATGTCCAGAAAAAAATATCATTTTTGAGAAAATCATCTTTTTTTTTTAGTTATTTTGTCTTTGATGGGTGAGTTTGTCGTTGGAATTATGTGATTTTAGGAGAGGGCAAAAAGTCGAAATACCCCTTTTAATTGGCTCTAAAGCTTGTATATACAATGATTTGTTACATTTCGTGCGATACCTTTGATTGATTTGGACAGAGATAATGCAATTGATTTTGCTGACTTTAGTTAGGCTGAAAATCGAATTTAAAGTAGAAAAAACTTCTCCAAACATGAAAAAAAGGCGAAGTTATATAGCTTCGCCCTTATTGTTTTTAGTGTTTTGTACTTATTTTACAGTGCTTTATTTCTTCTGAGCCAGCCTACAAGGCCTGCGCCAATACCTCCCAGTACGATAGCCCCGGGAGTAGGTATCGGGGCATACGTAACTGTAAGCTTGGATGATTCCAATGTTACTGCCCACATGTCCATGTTAAGAGTGTTTGCCGAATCAATATCCATCCATATATCGATATTGCCGTCCATCAAGTCGGTAAATAAATCAGATGTAAGAGTCAGTAAGGTTGTAGTCCATATATCATCACCGCCCTGAAGGCTTCCTATATTAGTTCCGCTTGAACCGCCGCCAAGCATAATATCAATTTCAGAAGGAGAGTCTACATCCCATGCCCTGATTTCCAATGTTGCTGAAATAATCGAGGCGGGTGAAGGTCCGGGCGGGCTGAATGTATGTGTCCAGCCCCAGTCTTCATTCCACCAGCGGTATGTATCCGTCAACGATGGTCGAGCGCTGTCGGTATCGGTTGGGGTACTGCTGAAATAGGTGTGGGCCTGAGTATCGCTGGAATCGACCATGTCCATAATTGTGATGCTTGCATCTGCAGGGTTGCTGACAGACAGCACCAACAATACAACAGCATAAATTACAATTAATTTCCTCATAATACAAACCTCAAAAAGAGTATGTATTCTAAGAAAAAATTCTGTTCTTTCTCAACCATCCGACAAGACCTGTACCAACACCAACCAACAAAATAGCCCCGGGTGCGGGAATCGGAACAGCAATAATGCTGCCTGATGAAAGCTGGTCTCCAACGCTCGAAAAGCCTACGCCTATACTTCCCAAAAGTGAAGGCGACAATCTATACATGTTAATATAGTCCTGTATGGCGAATGTCCAGATTTCGCCGGGCTCAAAAACAAGGTTGGAACCCATGCTCTCGGAGAGCAATGGTGTATTTTGCCCTATATTGTCAATCTTGAATGCCAATTCTCCGTTTACCCAGC
Organism: uncultured Pirellulales bacterium; assembly: GCA_964653075.1. Lineage (GTDB taxonomy): Bacteria > Planctomycetota > Phycisphaerae > Sedimentisphaerales > Anaerobacaceae > NIOZ-UU13. The sequence continues at coordinate 12,738 of CAZZAX010000054.1, read as the reverse complement.
CATCATGATTTGTCAGGTAGGTTTGAGGATCAGCAACATACCATACCTCCGCCCAGCTTTGTTTGGTAAGGTTGGTGATGGACACAACAACATTTGGAAATTGCGGGTCATCCAATTCTGGACACGGTATATGTTCCGTGATGCCCTCAACAGAAGATCGTATCAATTCCTCCTCAGGGAACTGAGGGGAATTACCCAGCTCATGCACATTCCTCGGAACATACAACGGATCCTGAGGCCCATCAGTATATTCGACAATAGTTGGTACTGCTTGTGACGTGTTACTTATGGTCAGAATCAGCACTGTGAATACAAAAATTGTGATACACTTCTTTTTCATTTCTTTTCATCCCCCTCTGATTTTTTTACTTCACCTCGCCCGGATTAAGTACTGTAATTTGACAGTCGGCCTACAGGGCCTGCACTAATGTGCTTCTCAGCCAAACTTACGGATACGATAAAAGTTAATATTTCTCCCCCAATTTCTTATGAATTGTCTCGAACAAACTAACGGCACATCGTTAAGGTAATAATGGATAAGCCCCCCCTTGAGGAACATTTTTATTATATGTTATTGTATCAAATTCGGAACCGAATGTCCAGAAAAAAAAGGTATAAACAGAAGGTTATGGAAAAATATTTTCCATTACGGACAGTGTGGTCTCGTGTATGGGCGGCCCCAATGTTCTTTTGTAGAAAGTCCAATAAAAAAGCTTATTTCAATCTTTTTGCTGTTCACCGGTTTTCATTCCCGCCGGAATTGCTGAAAACCGCAGTATTTGCCTGATTAATCAATATAATAATCGCAGCTATTAATCACTGCGTTTTTTTCTGCCAGGCTTGTCAGCCCAAAGTTGTATGTGACTGTCAAGCCCAGCCTGAAGGAGGTTGATGAATGCCTTTTTCACTCTCCAAACTTTTTCATGTCTGCTCCCACAAACAATCATTTTCTGTTCCTCGAAACAATAGTCCTATATTAATGAATGTAAAGTGCCTGTAAATCAGTGCAGAACCTGTTTTTACTATCAGGTGAACTACTCTTGTTCGTATCGGGGAAAGCCCTATAACAAAAGCAAGACAGGAGAGAAAAGAGCAGAAACCTGAAAAATGTCCGGCGATGGACAGAGTACTACTTTTGATATAGCCACATCGTAGTATATAAGCTTTTTGATTTGTTTGTTGATAAGCTTTTTATTCGGACTGTATAGACCCATAAAAAAGATATTCGAATGAGCGGGTTATTTCGCAGCTTGCATAAGGTTTAACAGCAGGGTCTCCGGGTTAAGTGCGGGGGGATATAAGACGATAAATTTTGGATGTAGAGAAGGTGCGTTTAAGAGAAGGGCGGTGGTAAATTGTATATTCGTAAAGTTTTGTTTGTGTTTAAGTCAGCTCTTGTTCTGGTGCTTTCTTTTGTAATTATCAGAACAGTTATAATGTCGCAGAATCCGGTGGAAATTTTTCAGCCGGCCTCAGCAGTTGCTACCGAATTTGTAAGTGCCGAAGAGGCTGAAAACCCGGTCGAAACTTCGGTCGAAGACTATTCCGTTCTCGTTGCGCAGAATATATTTGGTGTAGCTGATATATCGGAGGTTGAGGAAAAATCATCGGAGGTTGACGAGTTTGATGATGTGGTGACGTTGGCCAGGGAGGAACTTAGCCTGGAATTGGTCGGAACCGTTTGCGGTAGTACGTTGGTTTCTCGCGCGATCATAAAAAATACTAAAAGTAAGCAGCTGGGTATGTACAAAACAGGGCAGAACATAGCAGGTGCACGTATTAAAAGTATCGAGGAAAATGCAGTTATTTTACTTCATAACGGACAAAGAAAAATGTTGACGCTGAATAGAGCCGGTGAAAATAATAAAAATAACACACAGGTGCTCTCATCGTCGGTTATTAGCGAAACCGGCAAAGTTGAAAGTCCTGTTTTGCCGGTTGAACAGTCTCTTACCGAGACCCCGACAAAAATAGCACATTTGGAGGTGATATTAAACGAAGCGGCCATTGAGCCTTATCTTGTTGATGGCCGGGTCGAAGGACTGAGAATAACTGATTTAGACAAAATACCGGCGGCAAAGGGTTTCGGCTTAAAGGACGGTGACATTATTCGCCGGGTAAATGGACACCGATTGACCGGCAAGCAGAAGGCATTCCAGGTTTTTAAAAAAGCAAAGTCGGAGGCAACAATCAGTTTGGAGCTGTTAAGCAACGGCGAAACCAGGGAGCTGTCATTTAATTTGCAGTAAGTCATTAGGAAATTCAGAGTGAACAGGAGGAAGGGATGTCATTAAAAAACTTAAAAACCAATGAGCAAAGAGTATATAAGTTGTTAAAAAGCCTTCTTTGTTTTATATGTGTGTTTTGCATAAATTTTACAGGCTGTGAGTCGGATTCTACTACTGTTACAGTTCAGTCCCGGCAAGAGGACTTTATGCAAGCCAATAAAGACTTGCGTTCCGAGGGTATTGTTGCCAGACAAATTGAACAGCTAAACAGGATGAATACGAATTACGACGACAAAAACAGCTCAGTGACTTTAGCGCCTTTTCCCGCCTCTGAGACAAGCGAAAATATCGATGGAGATTCAGGATATACTTCAAGGCTTGCCATTGACGTTAAGAAAAACGCCCTGCCTATAGTCAGGACTCAGGTTGATTCAATCGATGAACACCCTGCTCAAAGCAGCGGGCCCGTTATTTCTTCAGAGCAGGAATTTTCACAGGAGCGTTTGCACCTGGTAAATATGCCGGTACTTGATAAACCCGGGATGGCTGATGAGCTTATATCTGTGAACTTTGAGCAGGTTGATATTCGGACAGTCCTCAAAACTATCGGAGATATCACCGGCATTAATTTTGTGGTGGATGATAATGTCCGCGGCACTGTTACTATGATGTCACCTACGAAAATACGTCTTGGAGACCTCTATGAGGTTTTGGAATCGATTTTGGAGGTTCGTGGATATGCGGCTGTGCCGTCTGAAAATATAGTCAAGATAGTACCGAGGGCGGATGCCGTAAAACGCAACCTGCAGGTTCGCGTAGGCAGTAATCCCGCGGAAATCCCCAAAAGCGATTCTATTATTACCCAGATTATACCGTTGAGCTATGCGGATGCGGCAGAGGTCAGCCAAATCGTTCAGCCTCTTTTGGCTGCCGGCTCCCAGATGGCGACATATCCCAGAACGAACTCGATTGTTATTACAGATACCTGTTCGAATATACATCATATTGCCACGATCATACAAAAGCTTGATGTGACAGGCTCGAAAGAGCAGGTTACGGTATTTGGCCTGGAATATGCTTCGGCACAAATCCTAAGTGAGCAAATAACCCGTATCATGGACAAACATAAATCAGCTTCTTCGCAGGCTGTGCGAAGCCGAAATACTCCGCAGATTGAGACGGATATAAAAATTCTTCCTGATTCAAGAACGAATTCTCTTATTATTGTTGCCAATGCCCAGGACACTGAGATGATTGACGGGCTGATAAGCCAGCTTGATATTCAACGTCCGATGGGCACTAACAACGTTCACGTGGTTTACCTTAAGAACGGCCAGGCAGTTGACGTTGCTAAATCCCTGACGGCCGCACTGTCGAATTTGAAAATCGCCGGTGCACTCGAAGCCACTCAACAGGTCCACGTTAGTGCTGATGAAGGTACGAATGCATTAATTATTGCCGCTTCTGCGCAGGACTTCGAGGTTCTCGCTGAGATTATAGATAAGCTCGATATCTTCCGCGAGCAGGTGTTCGTTGAAATGCTAATTATGGAAATAAGTGAGGACGGCCTAAGGAAAATAGGTGTTGACTGGGCAACGATTGACCAGTCTGTGGACGGCAGTGCCCGGGTTTTCGGGGCAACGAATTTCGGTCCGCGTGTGGATTTTGCCAGTGGCACCCTCGAAGGACTGGCGGTTGGTATATGGAGAGGAAGCGGCACAAATGTAAGAATTGGAAGTATGCTGCACGCTCTGGAAAAACAGTCCGGGATTAATATCCTTTCGACTCCACATATTCTGACCTCCAATCACAATAAGGCAAAGATAATCGTGGGCGAAAGCAGGCCCTTCGTTGTGAAATCAAGAATCACCGAGGGCGCAGATCCTCTTACTCCAACGGTAATAAAAGAATACGAATACAAGGATGTTGGTATTACGATGGATATAACGCCTCATATCAGCCAGGGTGGACTTATCAGACTTGAAATTAAAAGCGAGTTTACAAAACTTATCGAAGATGTTACCAGCCTTGCTATTGATACTCCATCGACGGCTAAACGAGAGGCCGAGACAATTGTTTCTATGAACAGCGGCTCAACCGTGGTGATTGGCGGTCTTATTCGAGATGATAAAATTACTGTAGAAACGAAAGTGCCTTTGGTGTCGGATATTCCTTTAATTGGTGGTTTATTTAAATATGAGAAAGACCAGCTTCAAAAGACAAATCTGCTTATATTTATAACCCCCCATATTATGAGCAGCCAGGAAGATATGGAGCAATTAACTCAGGACAAGAAGGATGAGATTGAGTCAGTGTTGGAAGATTTTAAGCAAAATAAAGAGCAGAATTAATGATTTAACGTTTGTTACCGGCTTCGAGGAGGTCAATTGGTGGATAAAGAGCAACAAGGACAAGTCGCAAGCCAAAAGCACAATGAAACCCCAAATGGGCATAAGTGTATCGGCAGGGGGGCTCATTTAGTAAAAGACGTCAAGACAGGCCCCGGGACCGGAGAGTATTTGGACACTATTTCGCCGGAGCAGTTGAATCCGGAGCTTGTGAGGAAACTGCCGCTCGAATTTCTTAAGAACCAATGTGCTATTCCGGTCATTTTGGAAGACGGCCAGGTGGCAATTGCTCTTGCAGATGCGCTTAATGTAGAAGCGTATGATGCGATTTTGAGTATCCTGGCCGGAACAAAGGAAGCTATAGAAGGGCTTTGGAAGCCGGGACAGCAATGCAGTCGAATTACGTGCCCCGCCTCTGAGATAGAGAAAGCTATAAGTCGCTGCTACTATCATCAAAGCACATCTGCCGGCAGTGATAACGATAACTCCGATGTGCAGACTATGGTGGACCGTGGCAGTGACTCCGGCGAGACCGGCATTCAAACTCATGCTGAAGACCTGCTGAATATTGCCAACAAAGCGCCGATTGTAAAACTGGTCAACAACATCTTCTTTCAGGCTGTACACAGCAGAGCCAGCGATATTCACATTGAGCCATACGAGAATGAAGCTCGTGTGCGTTTCAGGATTGATGGGGTGCTGCACGATGTGTTTACCTTGCCGCAGCAGCAGATTGCGGCACTTTTGTCACGATTAAAAATCATGGCCAATCTTAATATTGCCGAGCGAAGATTGCCGCAGGACGGCCAGAGCCGGGTTAAAATAGGCCGTGACCTTGTGGATATTCGAGTTTCCGTCATCCCGACATTGGGCGGCGAACGTGTTATGCTCAGATTGCTGGATAAAAGCCGCGGCCAGTTGGGTTTGGAGCAGGTGGGATTCAGACCCGAGATGCTTGGTCATTTTAGAAATTTGATTAACCTTCCTCACGGAATAATTTTGCTCACAGGCCCTACCGGCAGCGGCAAAACAACGACGTTATATGCCGCTCTCAATGAGCTTAATTCCGAAGAGCGAAACATACTTACTGTTGAGGACCCGATTGAGTATCAAATACCCGGGATCGGGCAAATGCAGGTAAAACCGAAGATAAACCTTACATTTGCCAATTGTTTCCGCCATATTCTCAGGCAGGACCCGGACATTATTATGATAGGGGAAATTCGTGACCTTGAAACTGCTGAGATTGCCATTCAGGCCTCTCTTACGGGTCATTTAGTGTTAAGTACTTTGCATACGAACGATTCGGCCTCAGCCATAACTCGATTGATTGATATGGGTATAGAACCTTACTTGATTTCATCATCGGTTATTGCCGTTATGGCGCAGCGGCTTATTCGAGTTATCTGCCCGAATTGCAAAAGTCCTTACGGGCCGCAGGAGCAGATTATTTCACTGTTGAGCGAAAAAGAAAAGGCGTCATTGGTCCGTGGGCAGTTCTATAAGGGGGCCGGATGTGAGAGTTGCATCCAAACCGGGTACATAGACAGGACGGGGGTTCTCGAACTGCTGGTCATTGACGACGACATCAAGGAACTGACAACTAAGAGGGCCGGTTCACATGTTATTAAGCAGGTAGCTGTTGAAAAAGGTATGAGTACTTTGCGAGAGGATGGATTACGCAAAGCTCTGGCCGGCGAAACCACACTTGAAGAGGTTTACAGGGTCACGCAGGATAGTGTTCTCCATAAGGAGTCCATAGGACTAACAAGGTTAGAGGTGAGCGAACGTGTCGGTGGTTGAATATAATTTGCAGGCTGAAAACTCCCTACCGGCCTCTAAGGCGGCTGATAAGGCGCATAAAGACAATGTGCAGCACTCTGATAGTCGGCATAGCTGTTGTGCTGATGCCAATGGAAAGGCATACGGGAGGGATATTTTTAGAAGGACCAGGACAAAGGACGTTTGCAGGATAGCGCGCCAATTGGCGACACTGTTGCGTGCCGGTATGCCGCTTGTGCCTGCCTTGTCCGCATTAGTAGAGCAGTTGCAGGGCAGTTCCGACCGCAAAGTAACGCGTTTTGGAAGGCAGGAAAATCCGCTGGCGGAGGTTATGAAAGAAGTCTATGTCAATGTAAATGCCGGTAGCTCACTCTCGGCTGCGCTTGGCAGGCATCCGGACGTTTTTTCGAACGTGTTCGTGAATATGGTGGCCGCAGGGGAAACAAGCGGGACCCTGGAAGAGGTTTTTCTGAGATTGGCGGAGATGCTGGAAAAACGTGTACATCTTACGAACAAAGTCAAATCCGCTGTTGCTTATCCGGTAATGATGTCGGTGGTTGCGGTAACAGTGGTGGTGTTTCTGTTGTCTTTTGTAGTGCCGAGCATAACGCAGATTTTCCTTGAAATGAATCGAACCCTTCCGCTGCCGACGAGGCTGCTTATTTCGACGAGCACTTTTATGAAAACATATTTTGTACCGATTGTCATTATGGTTTGTGCGGTTTTCTTTGGAATCGGGGCCTGGAAAAGAAGCAAAGACGGCAGAATTAGATGGGACCGTTCCAAACTAAAATTGCCTCTCTTCGGGAAACTCTTTCTGAAAGTGGAAACAGCCCGGCTGGCCAGAACATTGGGCATACTTCTTACAAGTGGTATCCCGATACTTGGCGCTCTGGAAATCGTCAAAGGTATTGTCCAGAATCGTTTCATTGCAGGTGCTCTGGATTCTGTTAAAGACAGAGTTGGCAGAGGCAGTGATATCGCAGAGGCGATTAGAAAGACCGGACTATTTCCGCCTATCGTGATTCACATAATGGCTACCGGCCAAATGAGCGGGAATATAGAAAATGGCCTGATGGATATTGCTGATATGTATGACGACGAAGTCGAGATGACAGCTAAAACGCTTACCTCACTCATTGAGCCGGTAATACTTCTTATTATGGGTGCTGTTATCGGTTTTATAGTGTTGGCTATTTTGCTGCCTATATTTGAGATAAATCAGGCCCTTTAGAGGAGTAGTGAGAAGATGCTAAGTATGGCGGCGCTGAAGACGATGCCGATATTGAAAGCTGGAACCTGGATGTGTAACGCTGATGGTGTGTTGAAATAGGCGAGTTGGTATGAATAAGAGAAAGTGCAAAGCATTTACCACGTTAGAAATGAGCCGGGCCAATCGGGCGGCCAGCCTTCGGTGCGTATTTCTAACGGGGTTTACTTTAGTAGAAGTTATTATTGCACTTGTTGTAGTCTCAATCTCCCTGCTGGGTTTAATTAGGCTTCATCTTATCAGCATCAGTATGGCCGGGGCCGCAGAAGTAACTTCGCAGGCTGTTCTTTTAGCAGAGGAGAAAATTGCAGAGACCCTGGCCTCAGGATACCCGGAAGAAGGAATTAAGTCCGGCGAGATAGAAAAAAATGCCCAGGTTCTGCACTGGCGGACTGAGGTTGCAGACTTGCAGTCGTCTGATTTGACCGAAGCTGAAATTACCGGATTGCGAAGAATATGTGTCGAGGTCGGCTTCAAGCAGGGGGACGGTTCCAAAAGCCTGCAAATGTCAACTTATGTTGCCGACAGGAGATTACCGTGAAAAGTATATCCTGCAAGTATGATTTTATGCCGTTGGAAACAGAAAAGGTTTGCAAGCCGCCCCTGCGGTTTCGAAGCAGACCTCTGAAGGGGTTTACGCTGATTGAGATTCTGGTGGCTGTGACGATAATCGCTACGATTGTTTCGATGGTTTACGGCAGCTATTTTGCAACGGCAAAATCAGCCGATGTGTACAAAACCCGGATGACTCTGTCCGGGCGGACGCGGAAAGTGCTGTGCCGGATGGCACGTCAGATACGCTGCTCCTACATCGGCAAAGCAACCGAGGACACAGATTTGGCAGGAACAGATTCCGGCAGCACGAATACAGTGAGGAAGAGCCCGGTTATCTATTTTAATTATGAGCCGGATGCTCCCGGCAGTGGGATTTTGTATCTGGTAACCACTCATAAGCTTTTCTGCGAGGATGGATATGCGAACGGATTGTTTGATGTTGCTTACAAATTTGATAAGAACATCGGCACGCTTTATCTGAGCCAGAGGAGATTCGCCGGTACGCATGAAAATCGTATTGAAGACAGGAATTGGCGGCCTCTTCTTACGAACGTCGAATCTCTCGGATTAGGCTTTTTTGACGGGCGGCAATGGCGCGGCAAATGGGATTTCGGGCAACAGCAAAAACTCCCCCTTGCGGTGAAAATTGGTATTACCTGCGAGGACGAAAATTATCGGCAATGTCACTATGGTACTATTGCCTATGTGGATTGCTCCAAAAGCCAGGACCCAAAAACTCTATCTGAAAAATCGGTTAGTAAATAATGAGACTAAAAATAGCAAAAAAAGAACACAGTGGATTTGTCCTTGTTGTAGTCCTGTGCATGGTCATCATGTTGGGGATTTTGCTGTTCGGATTCAACCATAAGAGCCGTGCCGGCCTGCTTGCCGTGGATGATTTGCGAAAGTCCCGGCAGGCACTAAACTGTGCAAGGGCAGGCCTGAATATTGCAATTGCGGCTATCAGGGATACTGAAGATATACGGACAAACAGGAAGTTATGTAATTTGCTGTCGGGAGAGGATACTGTTTATATCGGTGAAGGGAGCTGTTCAATAACTGTGACCGAAGAAAGCGGCAAGCTGAATATTAACCTGTTAAATGATGAGAACGGCCGGATAAATAGAACCGTAACAGACCGGTTGCTTAGGCTCATCGATCTGCTGAATCGGGACAACTTCGGCGATTTCAATATAAGTTATGGACTGATTCCTTCAATTATTGACTGGATTGACAGTGATGATGAGGTTACATTTCTGCCCTTCATAAAGCATGAAAATTCAGGCGCTGAGTCGGATTATTATAGTAGTTTGACACCTCCGTATCGCTGCAGGAATAATTCGTTCGAGGTCACCGAAGAGCTTCTGCTGGTCAAAGGAGTAACACAGCATGTTTTCGATTGCTTACAGGACTTTATCACGGTCAGAGGTGAAGCGAAAATTAACATTAACTGGGCATCGAAGCATATAATCCAGAGCTTATCGGAGAATATGGACCCTGTTTTGGCTCAGATGATAATTGACCGCCGAAAAATCAAACCTTTTGGCAGTGTTATTGAGCTGCGTGATGTTCCCGGAATGACCGATAGTATTTATCAGGCAATAGAAAAGGTTGTTACTGTCAGCCCTGCAAAGCAATACTATCGTGTTACGTCAGAAGGGACTGTTGACGGGCTTAGTTATACGACTGAGGCTGTTCTGGGGAGAAATATGGAAACAGAAAGTATTGACGTGATTTTATACAAAGAGCTTTAGATATGCGCCGATTGCATTATTTATATAAAGACAGGCAGGAGAAAAGATAATGGTTAAGCGGTGTATCGGCATAGATATTGGTTCTTTCTATTTATGTGCGGTACAGATTATGCGCACAGATGAAGAGTTCTGCATTGAAAAACTCTTCACTACGCAAATACGTCGAAGTACGGACTCACCGGAAGAAATGCTGAGGCCGCTTTTCAGCCGCCATGGTTTTGACAGGCGCGCGGATGTGGCGATTTCGATGCCCCATGATGCTGTTTTCTTCAGGAACCTGGAAACTGATTCTGCGGGTCTGGAACAAATCCGTGAACGAAATTTGTCTGCGCTGGAGCATAATTTTCCTGTAGTGGCGGACGAAATTGTTGCCCAGGCATATTCGGAGCATCCGCTGCCGGATGGAAAATATTCTGTTCTTACGGCGGCGTCTGCCAGGGCATCGCTGCGCGAAAGAATAAATATATTTGCTGAGGCAAAAATACGTCCCTGTCTGGCGGAGGCGGCGATTTTTGCAGTTCATTCGGCAGTTGCGATGAATCACCCCGAAATTATAGCTGGCCAGGCTATAATTGCGTATATAGATGAGAGTTATATAACTTTGGCGGTTACACGTGGTGGTGATGTATTAGTTGTCAGAAGTATTCCAATTATTACAGGCTCCGACAGTGATATAGATTCTATTCATGAGCAGATTGCCCGGGTCATATTGCGCGAAGCCCGGGTCACCTGGCGCAAAGTATTAGGAGCAGATATCGGGCAGGACACTAAAATTTACCTGGTAACTACCGGCGAATCCTCTGATTATGTGGTGGGATTGATTAAAGAAAAGCTGCATTCTCGAACCATAGTGGTTGATTGCTATGCCACGATAGAAAATCTGTCCGGCCACGAAACAGATATGCCGATGTGCGTTGCAGAAGGTCTGGCCTTGAGGCTATTGGCGCCTGAACAAACTAAGGGTGTTAACTTTCTCGAAGCTGACAAAGCAGATGCCGGACCGGCCTTAAACCTTAAAAAAGAGTTTGCAGTTTGTGCAGCACTTGTATGTGTAATAGCCGTTTTCTCTCTGGTCGGATTGTTTATGCGGCTGTCTCATTTGGAAGCCGCTTATGCACACATAAAGAACGAAACCACGGAAATATTTGAAGCGGCGTGCCCGCAGGAGAAAATTGTAAATCCTTTTGTCCAGTTGCAGCAAAAGATTGAGTCGTTCCGCAGGGATTCCCGGCTTTCTTCTTCTTTGTCTGTGAGCGGATTATCGCCGCTTGATATTCTTTACAAAATAAGTGCGAACAGCCCTTCGCGGGAAAATATAAAGGTTGATGATATATTGATAGTTGCCGATACGGTCAGAATTAACGGCACCTGCGAATCATTCGAGTCGGTGTACCAGTGGCAGCGGTTTTTGCAGGAAGTTCCAGGCCTGGCACTTATTGACGTCAAGGATATAGGAAAACAATCCAAAAGTGACCTCGTGGAGTTTACGATGCTGCTGTCTTTATCGAAACAGGAGCCCAAATGATACGTTTAACACGAAGAGAAAAATTATCGGCCGCAGGCTTGCTTATTTTTACAGCGGCTTGGTCTTTGTTCGCTGTCGCAGTCAACCCCGCTCTTGACAGGATTAATACGCTCAATCGGGTTATATCTGAAAAACAGCAGGAGCTTGAAGAAGTTCGTGCGATAAGCAAAGAATATATATATCTGAATAAAAGTCTCGGTAATATGCACCCAAAAGTCGATTCCCGGCAGGAAACTTTTGAGCTGCTGCCTTTTTTGGAATCATTGATCGATGAATGCGGGCTTTCTAAAAATTTTAAGACAATGAAGAGGCAGGTATTGCAAATAGATTTAAATTACTCCGAGATAGTTGTTGAGGTAAAGCTGGAGAGCTTATCCATTGGTCGGCTTGTTGATTTTCTAAGTAAAATAGAATCATCAAAGGCTTTGGTAAAGACAAAAAGCCTGTATATCAAAAGGAATATGGCAAACAAAAATCTGCTCGATTCGGTGATTGAAATACTAGATGCCGAATTGTCCCAAAACGAGTTTGCTCGAATGTGATTTAGTTTGAATCCACCTGTCTTAAAAGCTGCGCAGTCAAAATCATCTCTGATTTACGCAAAAATATTCTGCTCAGGTAAACGGGCCATCATAATTTGACGTTCTCTGCTTGAGATTCGAGATTAGTGTCTCTTTGGTTATGAATTTTTATTTTGACGGTACCGTTGGTTATAGTTATTTTATTGCCTAAAAGTATGCTTTTTTTCGTGGTTCAGCTAAAAAGGAGAGTAATAGAGATATTCAACCGGACCGTATTGCAGATAAATTCACCTATAAAAAACAGAGAGGACATCTAAAATGTGGTATGCTATTTCAATAACCAGTGTTGTAATCGTAGGTCTGTTGGCTTTTTTTATGGGGAAAAAAATGTCCGCCGCGCCAAAGGCTGAGTCGAAAACAACAACGTTTCTGATTAAATCCATCCAGGCGATTGCAGAATTAGCGGTTCTGGAATACACCACCGAAGGTGTTACGGAGATAAAAGAAAAGAAGACCAGCCTTATTACCGTTCGCTGGAAAAGGGGCTTATTGAGATATACGGCGAAACTGAAAGTCGGTTTTGAGCTGGAGCAGATGGATTATACTATTGACGATTCACAAAAGCGGATTCAAATCGTCCTGCCGTACCCGAGAATCTTAAGCTGTGAAATCTACAACAGAAAGTTTTACAAGCTGCCTTTGGAAAAAGCGGAGAATGTTCCCTGGAAGTACGACATAGTCGAAGATTTCAGCTC
>CAZZAX010000053.1:0-34930 GCA_964653075.1 uncultured Pirellulales bacterium | reverse complement strand
ACGGCAAAATAATTCTGGAGATAATTGAAAAACAGGCCAAACAGGGCGTAGATTTTTTCACAATTCATGCCGGCGTTTTAAAAGAGCATCTGCCTTTAATTGAGAATCGCATCGCGGGAATTGTCAGCCGGGGCGGTGCGCTGTTGGCCAAATGGATGCTTTATCACAACAAACAAAATCCCCTGTATGAAATGTTCGATGATTTGTGTGAGATACTGGCCGAATACGATATTTGTTTTTCTCTGGGCGATGGTTTGCGGCCGGGAGCAATCGCGGATGCTACCGACGATGCGCAAATAGCCGAATTAAAAACTCTCGGCGAACTTACCTCCCGGGCACAGGCAAAAGGCTGTCAGGTCATGGTCGAAGGCCCCGGTCACGTTCCGTTCGACCAGATACAATACAATATGGAGGTCCAGCAGCAGATTTGTCATGGTGCTCCTTTTTACGTGCTTGGTCCGCTGGTGACCGACATCGCGCCAGGTTACGACCATATTACATCGGCAATCGGCGGGACCGCCGCCGCTTTTTACGGCGCATCGTTTTTGTGCTATGTTACACCCAAAGAGCATCTGGGTCTGCCCGATGCCGATGATGTTCGAGCAGGCGTGATTGCTGCAAAGATTGCCGCCCACGCCGCCGATGTTGCCCGGGGCCTCAAAGGTATCGCCGGGAGAGATGAAAGGCTGAGTATCGCCAGAACGAATCTGGATTGGAAAACACACCTGGCCGAATCACTCGATCCGCAGACGGCTGAAATAATGCACCGCCAGGCATGTAAAGAAATTGGCAGGGAAGAATTACCATCGGCCGATTATTGCTCAATGTGCGGCAAGGCCTGGTGCAGCGTCAGGATAAATAAAGAAATCCGCGATGGTATAAAAAATATGGTCAGACAGCGAAACTGTGAAGTTAATCCTTAGCTGAATCCGACTATTCAACGTGATACGGCAACATTTTCCCGGGACAACATATTATTTGTGCGCAAAGAGAAGTGAGAAACAAATAATGAGTAAAGGTAAAATCTTAATCGTTGAAGATGATCGCGATATTGCAGGAATGGTCGAGTATAACCTGAGAGAGGAAGGATATGAAGTTTTATCTGCCTTCAATGGCGAAGACGGTGTGAAACTGGCTAAAAAGGAAAGTCCCGACCTGATAATTCTTGATATAATGCTGCCGATTATCGATGGCTTTGAGGTTTGCAGGATTCTTAAGAAAGAACAGGTAACCGCCGATATTCCAGTAATCATCCTCAGCGCAAAATCCCAGGAAACAGACAAAGTAGTGGGACTCGAATTAGGGGCCGATGATTATATCACCAAGCCTTTTAGTCCGAGAGAGTTAATAGCAAGAATACGGGCGATTTTAAGAAGAGGGCGGGCACCGTATCTCAGCAGTTACATAGAAAGAGGAGATATTGTCATAGACAGCACCAAACATAAGGTGACAGTAAGGGAAAAGGACATTTTGCTGACCTTTACCGAGTTCAAGCTTTTGGAATTTTTTGCTAAAAGGCCGGGGATGGTGTTTTCGAGAGATCAAATTTTGGACGGCGTTATCGGCGACGATGCCTTGGTTTGTGACAGGACAGTTGATGCACATGTAAAATCATTAAGGCGAAAATTAGGCAAAGCCAAGGATTATATCGAAACCGTCCGGGGTGCCGGCTACAGGTTTAAGGAATTATAGATGGTCAAAAAAATCATCTGGAAATTTTTTGGTGCGTTCGTATTTTTGACTTTTATAGTGGTGTTCGTTTTGTATTTTTTTGTAAGCTCGAAGCTGCAGAATAATTTCGAACAAAAGATTTCCGAGGAGCTTCAGAGCAATGCCATGTTAGTCGGTGATATTTTAACCGGCGCTCTTCTTGAGAATAAAAATGAAGACATACAGAGGAAAATTGAAACTCTGGCCGGGAAACTGGATTTAAGAATTACAGTCGTGGATATGCAGGGCAGGGTCCTGGGTGACTCTGATAAGGATCCGGCTTTGATGGAGAACCATAAAGACAGGCTCGAAATTATCGAGGCTGTAAAAAAAGGTTTCGGCCAAAGCATTCATTTCAGTGACACCTTGAATTATAATATGAAATATGTTGCCGTGCGTGTGGACGATTCCGGGAAAACATTGGGGGTAGTACGATTTGCCTTGCCGCTTTCTGAGGTTCAGCTAAGAATACAGCTTATATACAGAGTAGTATTGCTTGGTGCGATTGTGGCCGTAGTTATTGCTCTTACGGCCGCATATTTTGTGTCGCGGAGTATTACTTTTCCCATCAGCCGGATGCAGGAGGCGGCCCGGCGAATTGCCAAAGGTGATTTCAGCGGAAAAGTTGACATAAAAAGCAAAGATGAGCTTGGGGGTACGGGATTAGGATTGGGAATAGCAAAGCATATTGTCCTGGCTCATAACGGCCAAATTAGCATTGAAAGTGAAATCAGCAAGGGCACAAAGGTCCTCATAAGACTTCCAAAAGGCTGGAAATCCTGACTTTTTTTTATTTTCATCAATTTTTCACATTTTCTTCATATTCCCTTCATATTGAGCGTGTATATTTTCCTTAAGATTTATAAAAGGGATATACTATGAAGAACATATTGAAGACGTTCCTGAAAATATTATCTGTTGGCATATTGCTTTACCTGTTCCTGGTGAGTATCGGTCTGATGGGGGCCGCATTCAAAGGATTCGGTAAGGGCTTTGCCGAAAATTTAATCAGGACGACTTCTAATCCTTTTATCGGCTTGTTTACAGGGATACTGGCGACCAGTCTTGTCCAAAGCTCGTCAACCACAACATCGGTTGTTGTGGGCATAGTAGGTGCAGGTGGTATTACCGTAGCAAACGCCATCCCTATAATTATGGGGGCCAATATAGGAACTACCGTAACAAACACACTTGTATCTTTAGGACACGTCAGCCGGCGGGATGAGTTTAGAAGAGCAATAAGTGCAGCGACTGTACATGATTTCTTTAACTTAATATGTGTTGCTATTATGTTTCCGCTGGAGCTGGCAACAGGTTTTCTCGAGAAATCTGCAACTTTAATGAGCACCTGGTTTACAGGGATCGGGGGGATTCAAAGTTTGTGAGTCCTGTTAAGCTGATTACTAAACCTGCAGTGCACTTGATTGAAGAAATGATAGATCTGTTTAGCGACTCGACACTTGTAATCTATATATGTATGCTGATTTTGTCGATGCTTTTGTTGTTTTTTGCTCTCTACTTTATTGTCAAGGTCATGAAGTCGCTTGTAATAAACAGGGCGGAGATAGTTTTAGATAATGTAATAGCTAAAAGCAGTTTATTAGGGCTTTTTGCCGGATTATTTTTTACTATTATTGTACAGAGCAGCTCGATTACCACTTCCCTGCTGATACCTCTCGTTGCGGCGGGCATTCTTACGGTCGAGGCGGCATTTCCAATTACTATCGGAGCTAATATTGGAACAACTACAACGGCTATTCTGGCATCCTTTGCCACAGGAAACATTTCAGCAATTATTATCGCATTTGCTCATTTTCTTTTTAATCTGACGGGTACTTTATTTATTTACCCGATAAAGCTCTTTAGAATTATACCCATAAATCTTGCAAAGGCTTTCGGGGAATTGGCCGCCGAGAAGAGAAGGTACGCATTCTTTTACGTATTAGGCGTGTTCTTCGTCTTGCCGGCGCTGCTAATCCTTATCTCTAAACTTATTTAAATCAGGAGAAACACAAATGTTCAGAAATCTATTAAGTTTCTGGAAAGGCAAAGACTTTTTGGCGCAGGTCTTTGAAGAGTTCAAGAGTATGCTGGACGACACCGAAATAATGTTCAAAGCGGTTTGTGGACGCCTTTTGGACAATGTCGAAGAGCCGGGCCTGAAACAGAAAATTTACGATATTGACCAGAAGGTCAACCGCCTGCAAAAAGATATTCGTAAAAGGATTGTGGAGCACCTTTCATTGCAGCCGACGGTTGATGTTACCGCCTGTCTGGTATTAATGAGTGTAGTAAAAGATGCCGAGAGATTGGGTGATTACTGTAAAAATCTTTACGAGGTAACGGAACTTTTGGCAAAACCTGTAGATCGTGAGTTATTTACCCGTTACTTCGACGGTATCGACAAGGACATTCTGACTTTGTTCAAGCAGACCAAAGGGGCTTTCATCGAGGCCGATGAGGACAAGGCCAGGCTGACCTGGGATTATAAAACACGGTTGACGAAAGACTGCAACAAAATCGTTGCGGAATTAGCCAAGTGCGATCTTTCAGTTAACGAGGCTGTTTGCCTGGTGCTGGTTGCGCGATATTTTAAGAGACTGGCGGCCCATTTGGTAAATATTGCCACGTCCGTGATTTTGCCGCTCAGTGACCTTGATTACTTCGATGAAAAAAGGCGGATAGAGTAGATATTTCAAGATCAGGATTACGATTTCGTCTTTGTTGGTGATATGTGCCGGAGTTTTAAATCCTGTTTTACCATGAATCGAAAAATGAGCTAACTGGAGATCATGTTTTCATTGAATCCAGTTCAATAAAAGCTATCGGCAAAAAGATAAATATCGGCAGCCATGCATAAAATCCAATTTGATAAAAGTTGCTGACATTTGTCTCCGGAGCGAGCATTTTACAGATAAATGTTGCGACAAAGCACCCACCTACCACGGCAAAGCTTATAGTAACGGCCGACTTCATCGACTTCGGGTCACGACAAACCAAAATCGGCAGACACACCATAAGCATTACCAGGTTGATAATCGGCTCGGTAACACGAAAGTGCTTCTGGCTGTAAAGCTCACGCGCATCCTTGATTTTACCCTGTTCTGCCTGTTTTACAAGGGCGGCTAACTGCCGCCAGCTCAGCAGGATTTTATGCTCGGATTTGAGCCTTATAGGGATCTCATTGGGAGTAATATCACTGTCATAAAAAGCCTTTGGCTGGACACCTTTTGCAGAACCAATTTCGAAAGCTCGCCCGTTAATTAAATCCCACCCTTTGGCTTTACCGTTGTAAACTGCTTTTTCGGCATCTATCCGGCCGGTTACCTCCCAGATGTACGAATCCACGCTCATGCGCCTTGTGATGATGGTCGGGCTGTATAGTGTTGACGTTCCTACATCAAACCTTCCTGAGCAGATTAGTGAGCCGTTATCATCGCTGATAAATTTTATATTGTAGGATTCCCGGCCGGGAATATCATCATGACTGCGCACGAGCTTATCTGCAAGCGACGGTATTAAAAATTCCTGGTCAATTACCAGTAAACCGGTCAGCAGCAATGCGAGAAGAACTATCGGTCCAATTACCCGCTTGAGGCTAACGCCCGATGCCATCACGGCCACCAGCTCGTTGGAACGTACCATCTTGCCGAAAGAAAAGGACGCTGCAACAACGGTTATCATTCCGGCGAATTCACGAAAATAAAGTGTGCAGTTAAGTGCATAAAATACCAGTATGTTTTTCATAACAGCCATGGCAGTAAGGTCGGCGTGCTCGGTAAATTCGTCGAGATTTACGAACAAATCAATAATTATTCGCAAACCTATCAAAACGCAAAAGGCAATCGCATAACCGATCAGAAAATTCTTTGCAACATATCTGTCCAGTATCTTCATATTTTATTCTATGAATAACTAACGTTGAACATTCTTTAGGTTTTCAATAGCCAGCCATATATCACAACAGCCAACAAAGATAGGCAAACCAATCCCGCCCACATCAGGGCTATACCCGAAACATTTTGTGAGCCGAGGTTTTCGGTAATGTGCTTGCCGCTCATTATGCAGACTATCAGTACTGCGGCGGGCACACAACTTGCGCCAAAAGCGCTGAGCAGATGTCCGCCTTTCTTTATTATGCCCAGACCGATGCCGATCATTATCATTGATACGCAGCCTATTCCGAACACCAGTCGTGAATGTGTTTCGGCCTTTATCTCCAAAAGGGTCTTTTGGATTTTTCTTCGAAGTGTATTTTGCAAATGTGTGAGTTGCGTGCTTTGTTCCATCTCAGATAAGGGAGAAGCCAGCTTTTCGGGCTGTAATGATGAGCCGTTTTCAGTTCTGAATTGATGTGCTATTGCTTCCACTGCCTGGGGCGGTAACAAGCCACGTACGATATCACGCCCTATTATTACCCCTGAGTCTTCTTCTCTTGCGTTATAGATGTCCATCGTCAAAGTCGGCATCAGCTTATCGCCCTCGATATGCTGCGAAGCCCGTGCGCATCTTAAAGTGCGCAAAGGTCGTTTACTGTTCGTATCGTATTCTGTAACTACAACATTTTCGGTTAACTCGACTTCTTCTTCGTTTCGTACGTTGCATTGACCGGCAGTAAATTTAACAGAGTTTGGCTCGCCGAGCAGATGGTAGAAATTATTAGTGCTGCCGGCTTTTTTGGTTTTAATGTCCCGTGCTAGCAGCTCTATAGTCAGTTGTGCATAAGTATCGCGCGCCAATTTATCAATCGGGTAAAATTTCATCAGGTCAGCCTGAATTCTTTTCATTTCATCTATTTTCTTGAACTTTATATCATCACCCAACAACGAACCGAACTCCGTTGTCAATGTCAGCCACTCGGCCCCTCCCTCGTCCTCGTCGCCCATCTGATGAGCCCTGAATGCAGTTATTTGCACTTCATTAAATATGTCGCGCGACTTGAAACTTACTTTTGCGCCATCCGCGGTTATAATTTTTCCAATTCCGGAACCTTCCAATTCGACAGCAATCACACCTGAAAGTGTATCGTATTGCGAGTCGGCCTGGTCGGCGTAAATCAGATAGCGGCTGTCCGGCAGGGAGTAATATCTGTTCCGCTGGATATTGCGGAAAAGTATTTGTTTGGCATTGTCCTTGAGGGATTTTTCAGCCAAGTGTACGAAAGCCGGCATGACATGAAAGCTTAACAGCAGATTTGCAACTGCCACTATAATCGCCAGAGCCAGACCCGGATAAACCATCGTCAGCAGGCTTATGCCGCTGGCTCTGCAGGCGTCAAGCTCGTTGTCGCTTGTAAACCGTCCGTAAACCAATGCGCCTGCGAACAATGCCGCCATCGGAAGAACAAACGTCAGAGTTATCGGCAGAAAATAGCCCATCAGGTGGATTACCTGTCGAGGCCCTACGCCATATTCCTGGACGGGCCTTAAGATACTGCCTAAGCTAAGGATTAGTGTCAGCGCTACTGCCGCCAACAAAAAAACTCTAAAAAGCTCTCTAAATAAGTATCTGTGTAGTGTAAAGACCATTTTAAGTGTTTACCTTCTGCCATTAGTAGTGGCACGGTCTTCCAGTGGCACGGGTATCTTGCCCGTGTTCACGGCCTGGAAGGCCGTGCCACCAGGACGCCCGTGCCACCAGGACGCCCGTGCCACAATCTTATTATTCGCTAAATACTATTGACCAGACAGCTTTTTGCAACAAAATTCTCCCCAGCACCAATTTACTGATCTTGCCTGCGATAAAATGTCAGGGAACTCATATGAGAGTGGAATATTAAGTATGAAGGGCGGCATTTGCAAATTAGTGCTGGGGTTGTTTATTAAATATAATCCGTATTTTATACTTTCGTCTTTTCCTTTTGCTGCTTTAGCAATCGCAGCTCTTTTTGAATCGGCCAGTCACCGAAAGCCAGAATAAAAGGCATGATTATATTCGCTATCGGTACGAGCATTAACAAACCGAGCGCCCAGCAGTAGCCGGCCTTGGAAAATATCTTACAGAAGATCAATATTTTTATGACGAGCACTACAAGGCCCATCAGAATTCCGAACGCGATGAGTATACCTACAAATATTGGAGCTGCGTCCGGACAATGCTGGAAATAAGGACCAAATTCCATATTTTTCCCTTTCGACTGGTTTTTGAAATTACTTTAACGGCGAATGTTGATGAGATTATTTTTTTAGTCTAACAAATAAGCGCTCCTTTTACAAGACCAATTTAGTCATGATGGCCGGGGAAGGGAATAAGTCCGTGACAGAATCTTTTTAGGCAGCTCAGAGCTTGTTAAGTCTGGCTATTGCTCGAGCTATCCGGCCACGTTGGGCTTCGATGGGGGCCGGGTCTTTTGTGAAATTTGTCATGTCCTTAGTAATACTTTCGGGCACTTCAAGCAGTGAAGTATAAATTTTCAACTGTCGAGCTTTGAGCTTGTCCTTTTTAGTTTCGAGAAGTCTGCTCAGAATAGCCATGTACTCGTAGTCCTCGATGCCGTCACGCAGCATTTCCCAGCGGATGCTTTCAACCGGCCCGTCGAGGACCGGCCCGGAGGGATGGGCATCCGCGGCGGCCTCGGGCGGGTAAATGAATCGACCATCACCGTTGCCCCAGGCTTTTTTGACACCTTTTGGAGTACTGTAGCCGGAGCGCCAGCCCATCGGGTCTTCGTAAGGATTCTGGGGATTGTCTCGCTCAGGGTAAGCGGCGGAACTGGTCCAGTAGTTTGTCTGCCAGACCAGGATTCCGTCAATTTTGCGTTTCCAGCTCTGCCAGAGCCAGACCCGCAGCTCGGTACCGGGGTGGTCGATAAATAAAGTACAATAGGGTGCCTTCGGTCCTGTGCAGACATACCACCAGAATTTTTCGCCGTATTGGCGCCGTTGTTCGGCTGGTTCGTCTTTATGGTTGTTTGAAACAGCGCACCAGATATTTGGTCCGCCTATTAGTTTCGGCTCGACCTGTTCGGTCAGCATACGATTGATATAAGGGGCCGCCTGTTTGAGCTTGGAGAATCCGTTCATTACGAACTCGTAATCTTTAGGGGAAGGTTCATCGAACCAGTAAACAAAGGCCTCGTCAAGCCAGCCTTTTTCGCGCAGGTGCTCCTGGACTTCTCGGCAGTAGGTGTTAAAGGCGGCTTTGTAATGGGGTGTATCCTCGCTGAACCCGAGCAGTTCCGGCTCACGCCGGGAATGGAAAGTCCCGCCGCCGAGGCCCGGAATACCGAGCCGAAATGAATTAAAGTGATAGTAATCAATTCCTCGTTCCATTGCTTTGTCCCAGTCAGTCCAGTCAAACACCGGGTTAAGCTCTTCGGGTTTAATTGACTTGGTAGCTTTTGGCCAGGTAACTGCAAGTCCATCCAGCGGCGCAGGATTGTAAGGCGAGATATGATGGGCACCGAAGCTGGCCCAATATTTGTCGATAACCTGGCGTTTTTGCTGAAGGTCGGAGAGTTTCTGATAACGGAATACGTTGGACGTGGAAAAGCCAAAAGCTGTCGTGCAGGTCATCTTGTCAGGAAGAGTAAAATCATAGACTTTTACACGTAGTTTAACATCGGCGCTGTAGTTTTGCGCGGCAAGGTGAATACTGCCGGTATAGACTCCGGCCGGCACCTGACGTGGGACTTTAACACGGAGCCAGAACGGCTGATTTTTATCTGCCTGTAATTTCATAGTACCTTTAAACGGCGGCAGGGGGTCGGGCCAAAGACCGGGCACCGAGCTTTTGTCGGTTGGGTGTGTAATATTGACATACCGCACTTTGAGCACTTCTACGTTGTTGGCGGGTATGGTTGCTCCATCGGGCCCGGTAAGCGCTGCGGCACGCACGGTAAAATCCTTTAAGGAAACTGTTGGCCTGACTACTAATTGCGCTGCCTCAGCTTCGTTGCGGGCGGTGCGTATGATAATTGCCCGGCCTTTTGTTTCAGGCAGTGGTTTGTCCGGACTTATTTTCCATCCTGACGAGGCCCACCATAAACCGACCTGCTCGGTGGAAGCGGCAAGCAGCTCGCCGTAAGTTGAGTTAAAATAATCATTTGTTTGAGCTAAAAATGTGGCACGGCCTTCCAGGCCGTGAACACGGGCAGGATGCCCGTGCCAGCAACTCAGCAATAGTACCAGACAAAGAATTTTTCTTAACATAAGACATAACCTCCAAAGCGGTTTTGAACTTTAATGTGGCTTCCAATCTTTCTGAGCCATCACAGGATTTTCAACTATAAAACTCAGTCAGTCAAGATATTCTTTAGTCAGGTATTCATAATTCCGGGACCCCATTTTGCTGTCTTTTCGGAAAATGGGAACCCATTCGATTGATCCGTGTCAAATGATGATTGACCCTCGATTACAAAAGTTTTACAATGGATATGCTAATATGAACGGAACTTTTATGAAATTCAGTGACACGGGCATCTCCCGGAAGTCCACTAAGGGATGCCTTACGACAGTCCAAGGGACTCCTTACGGAGGACGCCTTAGGGTGCTGCCCATGTTCACGGCCCGGAAGGCCTTGCCACATTTTTAATATGAAGAAGAATTTTGAACAAATTGCCAAAGATGATTGCCGATTCAGCTCGCAGGCTATCAAGTTTGTTTATGAGGGGCTCACCTTCACCGTAAAAAAAATAACTGTCGAGCCCAGGCACATCAGCGGCCAAACACTCTGCGATGGATTGCGAAAATTGGCTATCGATAAGTGGGGTAGATTGGCTTTGTTAGTCCTGAACACATGGGGTATTAAAACAACCCGTGATTTCGGTGAAATCGTTTACCTGATGATAAGACACAAGTGGATGAGCGCCGCTGAAGCCGATTCGATAGATGATTTCAATGATGTCTATGAATTCCAAACTGTTTTCAAAGACCAGTTCATATTTTAAGTTAAGTTTTCGACCGTTGTTATCTCGATGTTTTTACTAAATTGCTTAATATCCTTCAGCCACAAATCAACAAGATGCAACTCTTCCTGCGATACAATCTGTGCTTCAACTAAACGTTCATAACATATACGCATGTTCGGCCCAATTTGATTTGGATCATCTGACAGCCTGATATCGCTGAGTAGTTCCATTATCCTTGCATTATTTAGATAACCGGCAATTTCGTCGGCGAAATCCCTGACAAGACTGTGCTCGTTTCTTGCCTGAAACATTGTGGCCTGGCCGAAGGCCACCTGTTTACCGGTTTTGTACAGGCATATCTGTGCAATAAACGAACGCCAGATGTCCGTCATCCGAAAACTTACCGAGCCTGGCAGGTAAAGCAGGGCAAAAGCTTCAGGCCACCAGATTGTATTCTGCGAATTAAACGGGCAGAATGTTCCTTCCGAAATAATGACTGTATTCGGGCGGAACTTCGTATCCCCTTGTGTTGTCAGGCGATAAATTGCATCGACATCAGGATCGCCATCAACCAGGTACTGCTGGATGGGGCAGTCGAAGACGGATTCACCTGAGAGCAGACTGTGTGTTTCTAAACTGCGATTAATATGTTCGAGCGGATAACCTCGCGGCCAGATTCTCTTGTCGGTAAAATGCCTGTAAATGTTTTCCCATCCGGATTTGTTAACTAATCGGCCTTTTACGCTTTGATCGAGAGAAGTCAGAAAATTTTCTTTCGGAATATTGTCGTCATCGGTTTCGGCGATAACCCGGGCGCCATCCCGGATAGCTTTGAGATAGCCGATATTTTTACGGGCATAGTGGTCAAATGGGCATTCCCGGGCGAAGTTGCTGTCAAATTCCCTCTGCTCCTCTAAGGACAACAGCCGGACATTTTGACAGCTCCAGTCGGGAGGTGTTTTCCTGTCTGCAACAGCAAGAATAGTCCAGTCTTTTTTCATCTTTGCTATCGTTTTGACAGCCTGGGCAGGATAGTTTATCGTTGTAAGGATGATATATTTTCCTGTTGGCATTATTTAAGTCCTGAAATTCCGGGATTCACTTTAAGGCGGATTCGACCCATCGCTGCCACATTTTTCTATATGCAGCTTCCACCTTCCGGGCAAATCCCTTTGCATCACACAATGCACTATCCTTCATTCGTTGCCGCATTGAAGAACGAAGCTGAGCAAGGGCCTGATAATTCGCCGCAAGTGCCGCGGCTTTGGCAACGTATTCGTCCGACGTCAACGCTGCAAGGAAGTCGAGCCCGACTGTGTTGAATATGCTCAGTCCGATACGAGAGGCGTGGCATTCGCCGACCAGCGAGATTACGGGCACTCCCATCCAAAGGGCCTCACATGTGGTTGTAAAACCATTGCACGGGAACGTATCCAATGCAATATCCACTTGCCCGTACAGCCCCAAATGCTCATCCATGGGTTTCCACCCGCAGATAGCCACCCTGCTTGAGCTAATTCCCCGCCGCTCGAACTGGCTAAAGTAATGCCTGTTCATTTCGCGGTCGGTACTGACTCCGAACTTTAATAAAATGCGAGAGCCGCTGTTGGCTCTTAGAATCCTGGCCCATAGCTCAATAATATGTGGATGTATCTCGCTGCGGCTGTTAAACGAGCCGAAGGTGATAAAATCATTTCGGAAAGCCGGCAGTGGTGTCACCGGCGGCGCAGAATCGGAGGGTTTATAACAGAGAAATCCGTCCGGCAAATAGACCAGCTCTTCGGTATTGAATTTTTGGGATTCCGGAGGGTTGGCCTGGATATCAGTAAAACGATAATCGATTGCCTCCATTCCGGTTGTATCCGGGGAACCCAAATAGGTCACCTGGATTGGAGCCGGCTTATGGGCCATAACAAGCAGGCGATTGTCTGTAGTGTGACCTGAAAGCTCGACCAGAATATCGATTTTGTCCTGCCAAATCATATGAACGACCGTCTGGTCATCAAGACCCCGAATATTTCGGTAGTGGTCGAATTTTTGTTGAAGCCGTTCTGTAACAGTGCCGGGCATTCTTACATTACTGTATCCGAAAACTTCAACCGCGTTACGATTGTGCCCATCCAGAAGCGGCTCAAAGAAATATGCTACCGGATGCGTGCAAAAATCCGGCGAGATATAGCCTATCCGGAGCCTTCGGTCTAGGTGGCACGGTCTTCCAGGCCGTGAACACGGGCAGGATGCCCGTGCCACTTTGCTGTGAGATGCTTTTGCCATAGAAGCCGGGGTGTGAATCCGGCCCCATCGCTGGTGCTCTTCGAAAAGCATCTGAGGGTCCAGGTCCGGCAAAAAATGCAGATTAAACAAAAAATTGGAGTGCATCGCTGCATTGGCAGGTTCGATTTCCACGGCCTTTCGAAATAGATTGATACCCTCCCGGGCTTTTCCTGTTCCTATCAGCATTCTGGCAAGATTAGCCAGGAGTTCTGCATTATTCGGGTCTGCTTCGACGGCTTTTGTTTGATATTTTATTGCCTCTGACATATGTCCCATGCACTGGCAGATATATCCCAGCTCGTTGTACACTAATGGATGCTGCTCCTGCTGCAATATCTTTTCGAACAGCTCTTTGGCCTTGTATATCTGTCTGGTTTGTTTGAACAACATTCCCAGTACTAACATAATGTCTGTTCTAAGCGGGTCCTGCTCGATGATTTCAAGTACGGCCTGTTCGACCTTGTCATTTAGAAGCCTTGTTGCCTCTTCGACCCTTCCTGCTGCTGCGGCTTCGTTGGCTTCGATGAGTGATTTTGGCAGCACGCCCGTCGGATCGGGCAGATGAAGATTGCCCTCTTTCAAAATTAATGTTTTCAGTCTGCCCTGCTTTGTTTCTGTTTGCATATATATGCTATCGGCAAAACAGCCCCGCACTAATTTGCTAATTTTGCTGGCCGGGAATGTAACGATATGATTTTATATATCTCAGCCTAAGAATGCCTGATGATATTTACAAATTAGTGCTGGGTTATTCTAATTCGAGCACAAATGCCTGGTCGCACCTGCTCGACATATGCTCCGGCTGGTATTCTGCAAAACCGTAGCTTTTATACAAACTAATCGCTTCTTTTAAGACCGAAGCGGTTTCCAAAGTTATTCTCTTAAATCCGATTTGCCTTGCTTTTGACAAGGCATCTTCCAGCAGCAATTTGCCTAATCCCTTGCCTCTGTATGAGTTGTGTAAATACATCTTGCGAAGCTCGCACGTTGCCCTGTCAATTGGATAAAGTCCGTAAGCGCCGATTATTGAGCCATCCTTTTTTTCAAGCACATAAAATGCACCACCTCGTTTAAAATAGGACTGCTCGATATTTTTGATGTCGGCGTCCGTGGCCGCAGGATCGGGCCTTAGGTCATACTCTTTCAGTACGCCATAGACCAGCTCTGTTACCTTTCCGCAGTCTTTATTATTTGCCGGCCTCAATCTCGGCCATGAATTTTCTGTCATATTGTTTCTCGTTCCTGTGCGGAAATCCGCCTATAGACATAATTCGACTGTAAATTGTACTTAACTTTTTAATGAAAATCACAAATTTTTTAGATATGAGTTTGATGCTTATAATTGTGTAAAAGTAAATAAAGAGGGCAGCGTGTACTACCCTCTTAAGTCGTGTTACTTCGATAATACTATTTTAAATATTATCAGAAGTCCCAAAAAGATAATTAGAGTGTTCATTTTAATAATCCTCATATATCTTTCTGGAGAACCCAAAATTCTATTCTAATCCCGGAGCTAATTCAACAATATACATTTTTTTCGATTTAGTCAATAAGAATTATAAATTTTTTGTACTCTTTAGAATAAGTAGAAATTTAAGATATGAAATGAAAAAAGAGGGTAGCTGTTACTACCCCCTTACATTGTTCTACTTCGATGACAATACAATTTTTAGTATTATCAGTAGACCAATGAAAATTATGAGAGAGTGCATAATATCTCTCCTTTTATTGTAGACAATATTAAATACAATAGGAGAGGTAAAAACCCCAATTTTCTTCCGTAAAAATGCCTTAATATAATATTTCAGATTTCAGTTTTTGTCAATAAGAATTTTTTAAAAAAAGAAAAGCTATTGCGTTTAAGACTCTTTTTCTATATGGTGCAGCAAAGAGGATTAACTCGAATTCTGACTTTTCGGTATTCTTATTTTCGATAGGAAAAACTCGTCCCGTTTTCAGAGTTGGCCAATATATGAAGAGAATTATTTCAGTATCACGCAGAACCGACATACCGGCCTTTTACGGTGATTGGTTCATGCGCCGGCTGCAAGAGGGTTTCGCCGGTGTGGTTAGTCCGTTCGGCGGCAAAAGATATATTTTATCACTCAGGCTGCAGGACGTTATTTGTTTTGTGTTTTGGTCCAAGAACTTTAGTCCCTTTATTGATAATCTCAGGATTATTGAAAAGTTGGGCTATAAATTCTATTTTAACTACACAATTACCGCTCTGCCCGCTCTGTTCGAAAATGACGTGGAAAAACAGGCGGCGATTGATGCCCTGAAACAGCTCAGCAGGATGTATTCGCCTGCCCATATAAACTGGCGCTTCGACCCGATTATTCTATCTAATGCTTATGATCGTGATTTTTATGTCGGGGCGTTTGAAAAACTTGCATCCGAATTTGCCGGATATGTGGAACGTTGTTATTTCAGCTTTGTTACGCTATATGACAAGGTAAAGCGTAACTTCCAGGAACTTGAAAGAACTAAAGAGCTTGGAATTAAAGATTGCACCGAAGATTATAAGATCCAATTAGCGAATGACCTGGCGGCTGTCGCTGCCCGTTACAAAATCCGGATGTTCTCCTGCTGTGGTGATTATTTATTAAATGAAAACATCAGCAAAGCCCATTGTATCGATGGCGGCATTATTGAGAGCCTGTTCTTTCCCGATGGCTTAAAATACACGGATAAACCTACAAGAAAAGAATGCGGCTGCACGGCAAGCACGGACATCGGGACTTATGACACCTGCCCGCACGGATGTGTGTACTGTTACGCAAATATGAATAAACAACAAGCCCGCAAATCTTTTGACAACCACGATAAAGAAAGCGCTTTTCTTGGCTATAGTAAATCCGAGTCGGACAGGTGGCTTGATGAAATAAAATTTTCGAGGTATAAGGACAATATCTTATTTTAAGGATTTTGCCCCGTTAGAGCCTTTTCCTTTCGGGCCTCTAACGGGGTTTGCCCTTCGATTTTCTCAATAATATCTGTGATTTTTAGCTGGTTGATAACCGTAAAACAAATTGCTCCATAGCGACGGGTGCCTTGGTCCGGCCGGACTTGATGGCATAGTCGGTCCGGGCCAGTTCCTGCAGGTAGCCCCCGATTTGCTTGAGGCTTATTTTCTGCAGGCCGGCAAAGAATTTATCTTTATGAGACCATAATCGAAATCTGTCTGCAATTTCCTTTGCCGACACACCCTTATCAAGCAGCACCTTGGCGTTGAACATCCTGCGGAAATGATATGCAAAGGCCCCGACCACGGAAAATTCGGCTGATTTGTCCTGTGCAAACATGCCCCTTAATCGTTCGAGAGCCATCCCGATATTTCCGGCGATTACGGCATCAATGACCGTAAAGGCATTGAATAAACGATTGTGGCCGATGAGTGATTCTATATGTTTGGGAGTTATCACTTTTTCGGTGTCTGTGAAGACAGCAAGCTTATCGATTTCACTGTACAGCCGGGGCAGCTCGTCTCCGGCAAGCTCGATTAAAAGCCGGGCCGCGTCCTGAGCCAGCCGTTTATCGTGTGCCTCGGAAGCATATTTTATCAGCCGATGCGGAAGCTCCCGGCGATTTGGCTGCGTAACGTTAATCAGCTTGCCGACTAAGGGCAGTTTCTTAGCAAGTTTCGTTCTGGCGTCCCATGTCCTTACGGTAAATATAAGTCGTCCGCTGCAGCAGGGATTATCAAAATACTTCTCAAGCAGCTCGCGGTTTTCGGATATGAATTTGTCTGCGCCTTTAACAAGAACAACTCGCTTGTCGGTCAAAAACGGAGACGTTCTCAGCTCATCCAGAACTTCCGAAACCATGACCGTTGCGGCCTCTGCGTCAAAAAGTCCCGTTGCCCTTTGTGACGGTTCCAGAAGCTTATCCAAAAGCCTGCTGCAATGAGCATTGACCAGGGAATCGTCTTTGCCGGCAATTACGTAAATCAGCTCATCCATGAAAACTCAAATATTAAAAGAAAATGTTAGTACGGGCGGGTGGCACGGCCTTCCAGGCCGTGAACACGGGCAGGATGCCCGTGCCACACCGCCCCTACGGTTTGCGTCTTTTTTTGCCGCTGTTCTTTTTGGCTTTGCGTTTCGCCTCGGCTTTCGGTTTTGACTGTTCTTTCTTATCGTTGCGGCTCGGCCTTCCAGGCCGAGAACACGGGCAGGATGCCCGTGCCACGTTGTTTTTCTTGTTGTTCGCATCTTCGGCAATTATTTTTTCGGCTGCAACGAGCTTATCGCCGGGTTTGAGCTTGATTAAGCGTACACCCTGAGTATTTCTGCCAATCGAACGAATTTGGTCAAGTCCGGTTCGAATAATCATTCCTGTGGCCGTTATCATCATTAAATCGTCCTTGTTATGGATGGCTTTGAGTGCGACCACTTTGCCGTTTCGTGCGGATGTTTTTATGTTTTTCAAGCCAACTCCACCCCGGCTCTGCGGCCGGTAGTTCTCAAGCCCCGTTCGCTTGCCGTATCCATTTTCGCATAGCGTGAACAAGGCGGCTTTTTCTTCGACAATCACCATCCCGACCACGGCATCCCCGGATCGCAGCTTAACACCTATGACCCCTCGAGATGCCCGGCCCATCGAACGGACCTGGTTTTCGTCAAATCGTATCGTCATGCCGTCACGCGTGCCAAGTACAATATCGTCGTCTCCAGTGGTTAGTGCAACACCAATCAAATCATCGGTTGGGTCGAGATTTATGGCGATAACACCTGTCTGTCTCGGATTGCCGTAAGCCGATAGTCTCGTCTTTTTTACAATACCGTTTTTTGTTGCCATAACGAGCTGACGCTGTTTTGCACCCTCCTGCTCGTTGTCGTCAAAACTGCTGACGTTAATTATCGAGGCGACCTTTTGGGTTCCCAGATTCAGCAGGTTAACGATATTCCTGCCCTTGCTCTGCCTGGACATGCTCGGGACATCATATACCTTAAGCCAATAACACTTGCCGCGATTAGTGAAGATGAGCAGATAATCATGTGTCGAGGCGACGAACAGATGCTCTATAAAATCACCTTCTTTTGTGACCGAACCGATGATTCCTCTGCCGCCTCTACCCTGCTTGCGGTACGTATCGATCGGCAGCCGCTTAACATATCCGCTGTGACTGACCGTGACGATGACTTCCTCTTCGGCAATCAAATCTTCCATATCGAGCTGCTCAACCTTGGCTGCGATTTTTGTCCGCCGGGCACCGCCGTATTTTTCCTTTATTTCGTAGATGTCTTCTCGAATGATATCCAGCAAAATCTCCTCATTTGCCAATACCGCCTCGTAACCTTCTATCTGCTCGGTAAGCTCGGCGTACTCTTTCGCCAGCTTTTCAATCTCCAGACCGGTCAGTCTTTGCAGCTGCATTGTCAAAATCGCATCGGCCTGCGGGCCGGTCAGGAAATGCTTGCCTTTACTTTTTTCCGCAATAAAAGCCTTCGGCAGGATTTTCTTCAGCGTAGCCACCTCAGCCAACTGCAAAGGCTTTTTCATAAGGTTCAATTTTGCGGTCGGGGTATCGGGTGACTTTTTTATCAGTTCGATGATTTCATCAATATCACTAACAGCTAAGATAAGACCTTCGAGGATGTGTGCCCTGTTCCTGCATCTTTTCAGCATGAACCTGGTTCGTCTGCGGATAACAATCTTGCGGTGGTTAATGAAGCAATCGAGTATATCTCTTATATTGAGGGTTTCAGGTCTGTTATCTACCAGTGCAATATTGGCGATAGCAAAAGTGCTCTGCAGAGAAGTGTAGCGGTACAGTTTGTTCAGTGCGATTTCGACATCGGCATCTTTTTTCAGGTCCACGACAATCCGCAAGCCGTGACGGTCTGACTCGTCTCTGATGTCGGCTACTTCAGGAATCGTATTATTGTGGACACAATCTGCTATCTTCGAAACTATTGTGGTCTTAACGACCATATATGGTATTTCGGTTATTACGATTCTATCCCTGCCTCTTTTGTTTGTTTCGACATCTACTTTTCCCCGCACCGTTAAATGACCACGACCGGTCGTATAAGCATCGATGATGCCTTTTCTGCCGCAAATAATTCCACCTGTTGGAAAATCCGGACCTGGCAGACAATTTATAATGTCCTTGAATCCGCAATTTGGGTCATCAATAACCAAAAGCAGGGCGTCACAAACTTCGGTAATATTGTGAGGTGGGATGTTAGTGGCCATTCCTACCGCGATTCCCGTAGAGCCGTTGACTAAAAGGTTCGGGAATTTTGAGGGTAAAACGGTTGGCTCCTGGCGTGTCTCGTCATAGTTCGGTACGAAATCAACGCTGTCCAGCTTAATATCTTCGAGCATGTCCACAGCCGGCGCCGCCATTCTCGCCTCTGTATAACGCATTGCAGC
This sequence comes from uncultured Pirellulales bacterium, assembly GCA_964653075.1. GTDB lineage: Bacteria > Planctomycetota > Phycisphaerae > Sedimentisphaerales > Anaerobacaceae > NIOZ-UU13. The sequence goes on along the minus strand of CAZZAX010000053.1, from coordinate 15,717 downwards.
CGGCGGGTCCGAATCGATACTTCCAAAGTTGCCCTGCGGGTCAATCAGTGGATACCGCATATTCCACTCCTGACCTAATCGTACTAATGTTCCGTACGTTGCCTGGTCACCGTGCGGGTGATAGTTACCGCCGGTATCACCGACGATTTTAGCGCACTTGCGGTGCTTGCTTCGCGGTCCGAGGTTCAAATCATTCATAGCAACAAGTATTCGCCTTTGTGAAGGCTTCAGACCGTCACGAACGTCCGGCAAAGCACGCGAAACTATTACGCTCATCGCATAGTTGAGGTATGAATTCTTCAACTCATCGAGGATGTGCATATCCTCGAATTGTTCCTGTTTTTCTTTGGCTTCCTTCATAAAATTTCTGCTGTCATTAATACTGAATCTTGTTCGCAAATAGATTACCTGTGACAGGCAAAAAAGTCAAGAATTACTAACGTTTATAATTACTGGAAATTACGGTTTTTTTAGATTTGGCACTAACTTACCGGCCATCAAATCGCTTTTGGCTTTAGCTGGCTAAATACGCAACGACTGAGAACCATAATCAGGTCAGGAACTTCAAAATAATATTTTTGTAATGCTCGACCGCCTTTTCCATATCGTTGATTTCAATATATTCGTTTGGTTTATGGCAGAGGTGTGGTTTACCCGGGCCAAAGATTACTACCGGTGCGCCTAATGGAGCAAAATGAGGGCCGTCTGTTGTAAAACCTACGGCCACGGTCTCATTGTTTCCGACGGCAGAACAAAAATTCTTAATAAAATCACAGTTGCAATCGGTCTCTAAAGGTCGTACCTGGCGTACCACGTCGACCTCTGCATCAAATTCGGGATTTCCGGGTTTTATTTGAGCGAAGATTTTTTCCAAATCAGAAATAATATCCTGATGATTTTGCTCGGGTAAAGTCCGGATGTCCACTCCAATTTTGCAATTATCCGGCACAACGTTAAGTGCTTTACCTCCGGCAATGGTATTGATGCTCATAGAACACTTACCCAGGAGCTGATGGGGCTCGGCAGGGATTTCGTAGTTTTCAAGCTCATTTAGAACCAATCTCATTGAATTTATTGCATTTACACCCAATTGCGGTGTCGAGCCGTGAGCAGCCTTGCCTTTGGTTGTAATTTCCAGCCACAACATTCCGCGATGTGCCGTAACTATCGAAAAATCGGTAGGCTCAGGAATAACTATGCCGGCGAAGTCAGGCAGCCGGTCATGGTCATTAATAAATTTTGTTGCACCGCAGCTATCGGTTTCTTCTCCTGCAACGGCTGTAAATATAATATCACCTTGTAACTTTGTGCCGGAATCGACAACCTGTCTTATAGCGGTAACGGCCGCAGCTATACCGCCTTTCATATCCACCGAACCTCTGCCATAAATTTTGCCGTTGCTTTCAATCGCCTCAAACGCGGGTTTGTCCCACGTCTCTTCACCGGGCCCGACAACATCAAGATGGCAGGCAAATAGCAGAGCACACTTACTTCCGACGGAATTTACCTGCGCGATAATGTTCGCCCTGGTTTGGTCCCATTTGTCTATCCGGCAATTTATCCCTGATTTACTGAATTCATCCGAAACAGCTTCCGCTGAGGCTAATTCACCTTTTTCCGGCGTGCTTTCAGCCTTAATAAGTTTTTTCAAAAGTTCTTTCATGGCAGTGCAATTATACAGTCCATCACAAGAAAAGAAAAAACAGAAAATTTTTGTTGCAGATAAATTATTAGTGAAGATAATAAAGTGCTTAGGGTTTTAAGCCTCGTCGTAAAGGAGTATAAATGGGACCTGTATTGAATGGGTTGATAAAACTTCAAAGTGTTGAAAATCGTCTGCGGATTGAAAAATCAAAGCTTACAAGGTGTAGAAGAAATGTGATAATTCAGGAAAATCAGATCAGGAGCCTTCAAAACGCCCTCGAAGCCAAAAAAGAGGAGGTTCAGTTGGGCAAGGTCCAGTTTGATCGTCTTGAATTGGAGCTCAAGTCCAGAGATGAATCGATAGCCAGGTTAAGGGCCTCCCTCAACACCGCAAAAACAAATAAAGAATACGCCGCTGTTCTCACTCAGCTAAACACAACCAAAGCCGACAATTCCAAGATAGAAACCCAATCTCTGGAATTGCTCAAAAGTATTGAGGCCGACGAAACCGAATGTCAGGAAATACAAAGCCAGATAGATGAACAAAAGCAACATCTTGAGCAGCTTCGGACTGAAGCAGAGATGCTGTCGGGCAAATACCAGGCTGAGATAGATAAAATCCAGGCTGAATGGGACCAGGTTGCACAGACCATTCCCGAAAAACCGCTGGAGATATTCAAACGCGTTACCGAAACATACGATGGCCAGGCCGTTGCAGTGATCGAACAGCAGGGCGGCAAAAAGGGAGCTTATAGTTGTGGCGGTTGTTTTATGGGCCTGACCACGGAGTGTGTTAATCTGCTGATGACCAAGGACGATATAATCCGCTGTCCTAATTGCACGAGGATCCTTGTCCTCGGCGATTTGTCGGGAAGTTGAAAAACCAAAAACTAAAACCGCAAAACCACAACTTATCCCGCACCCCTCAGGGCAACAAGCCCAGTTCAACAGGTGCCGGAAATGAGTTTTGAATTCTTGATTATATTTTAACTATTTTTTTCATTTTCATTTAAGGAGATGATACATTGCCTGAGAAGATAATTGCTCATATAGACGGCGGAAGCAGAGGCAATCCCGGCCCGGCCGCTGCCGGTTTCACTCTGGCTGACTCTGTCGGTACTCAACTTCAGGCAAAGGGCTTTTTCTTGGGGCGGACCACAAATAACATAGCCGAATATACCAGCTTCTTAAAAGCTCTCGAAGCTGCAAAACAAGCCGGAGCCGAACAGCTTACGGTTTTCAGTGACAGCGAGCTGCTTGTCAGACAGATTAACGGCCAATACAAAGTAAAGAGTGAGCAAATCAGAACCCTTTTCCAAAAAGCCGTGAATTTGCTTGATGGGTTCAAAGGCTGGCAGGTCAGTCACATTCCAAGAGAGGAAAACCAACAAGCTGACAAACTCGTAAACCAGGCCTTAAATCTCAAACATGACATTGAATTGGAACAGGAATCCATCGTTCAAAACCAAAAGCCTGTTCGGCTGGGCGTACTCGTCAGCGGTGGCGGCACAACGTTGATAAATATCCTCGAATATATCAAACAGGGCAAGTTGAATGCCGAGGTTGGTGTAGTTATAAGTTCACGGTCAACAGTAGCCGGTGTCGAGAGAGCAAAAAACGCTGGACTTGAAGTGAAAATAATCCGCAGAAAGGACTGCCCCGATATCGATGAATTCAGCAAACGTATAGAAGATGAACTTGTAGCGGCAAATGTTGACCTCGTCGTCCAGGGTGGCTGGCTTTGCCTGTGGAAAATACCCGACCGATATGAAAATCGCGTAATGAACATACATCCGGCTTTGCTGCCGAGCTTTGGCGGACAGGGTATGTGGGGGCATCACGTCCATGAGGCCGTATTGAAATCAGGCTGCAAAATAAGCGGCTGTACTGTTCATTTTTGTACGAACGAATATGATAAAGGGCCAATAATTGTACAGAGATGCTGCGAGGTTAAAAATGATGACACTCCTGACACTCTTGCAGCCAGAGTCTTCGCGCAGGAATGTATTGCGTATCCGCAGGCGATAAATCTGTTCGCTGAAGATAAACTAATCTTTCAAGACGACTTGGTCAAAATAAAGCCATGATTGAGAACTGATAATTTCAGAGAAATGTTCTTGGTTGTATTAACTTCTAAGCGTTGCAAAAAGTAGCACTAAGGCACAAGTAAGTAGGATACAAAATCAGCAAATTTCCCTTTGCTATTCTGATTTTGCAATGGCAGGTTCGCTTTTCTTTGGCTCTTTTACTTGAATACCTTCAAATTTCAGATGCTCTTCGTCCTGCACGTCAATCTTTATAAGGTTTTTGCCCTTGAATTTGCCTGCTAATACGAATTCCGAAATCGGGTCCTCAATATAATGTTCGATAGCTCTTCTAAGAGGTCTTGCGCCGAATTCAGGATTGTAACCTTTATCGATGAGAAATTCTTTGGCCTGGTCTGTCAGTTCCATTTTTAAGCCGTGGTCGGTCAGTCGCTTAAATACCTTTGCAAGCTCGTAATCAACGATAATTTGCAGATTTTCTCTTGATAACGCCTTAAAGACTATCGTGTCATCAAGCCGGTTTAAGAACTCCGGCCTGAAGTGATGCTCTACCTCTTTCTGAAGGACATCTTTCATCTTCTCATAATTAGCTTCAGGGCTCTTTTTGCCGAAACCGAATCCGGATTGGTTTTTAATCAGGTCGGCGCCGATGTTGCTGGTCATAATAAGAATAACATTCTTAAAATCGATGCTTCGTCCGAAGCTGTCCGTAAGCCTGCCCTCGTCCATAATCTGCAGAAGCATATTGTAAACATCCGGATGCGCCTTTTCTATCTCGTCCAGAAGCAGGACGCAATAGGGTCGCCGTCTAATCCTTTCTGTCAATTGTCCACCTTCTTCGTAGCCCACATACCCGGGAGGAGCGCCTACCAGTCGGCTCACGTTGTGCTTTTCCATAAATTCACTCATATCCAGCCGGATAAGAGAATTCTTGTCGCTGAATAAAAACTCTGCAAGTGCCTGTGCCAGAAGTGTTTTACCTACCCCACTGGGACCAAGAAGTATAAAGCAGCCCATCGGACGATTCGGGTCCTTCAGACCGCTCCTGCTGCGTCTTACTGCTTTGGCTACAGCGGTGATTGCCTCATCCTGCGAAACAATTGTCTTGTGCAGCTCAACTTCAAGCTCCAGAAGTCTCTGGGTTTCCTTTTTCTCCAGCTTTGTTAATGGCACGCCCGTCATATTGCTAACAACCTCTGCGATCGTCTCTGTATCAACTATGCCGGTTACTTCTTTGTTTTCTTCGTACCATTTTTTATGCAGTTGCGTCTTATCATCCAGGAGCTGCTGTGCCTCATCCCTCAATGCCGCCGCTCGCTCATAGTCGGCGTCTCGAACTGCTTCGTCTTTTTCTTTTTGTAGTTTTTCTATTTTTTCTTCTATCTGTGTCAAATCAAGCGGTGGAGTCATATTCTTGAGTCGAATCCGCGCACCGGATTCATCGATAACATCAATCGCCTTGTCCGGCAGGCATCTGCCGGTGATATACCGGGTCGATAGCTCTACCGCCTGAAAAAGGGCCTCATCGGTAAAGTGGACCCTGTGATGCTCCTCGTAGCGGTCCTGAAGTCCTCTGAGAATATCTAAGGTCTCGTCTTTTGAAGGCGGCTCGACAATTATCGTCTGAAACCGTCTCTCAAGGGCGCCGTCTTTTTCGATATGCTTTCTGTACTCATCCAGAGTAGTAGCTCCAATACATTGAACTTCTCCCCTGGCAAGGGCCGGCTTAAGCACATTCGATGCATCAATAGCGCCTTCAGCCCCGCCGGCTCCTACGAGCGTATGAAGCTCGTCGACGAACAAAACAACGTTTTTAGCTCTCTTGACCTCGTTAATGACTGCCTTTATTCGCTCTTCGAATTGTCCGCGATATTTCGTTCCGGCTACCATCATCGCCAAATCAAGCACCACCATCCGCTTGCCTTTGAGGATTTCAGGTACCTGCTTGTTGATTATTTGCTGGCTAAGTCCTTCGACAATTGCGGTTTTGCCAACGCCTGCTTCACCCAGCAGAACCGGGTTGTTTTTCGTGCGTCGGCAAAGTATCTGTATCAAGCGCTCAATCTCTTTCTTTCTGCCGATTACCGGGTCAAGTTCATTATCGACTGCCAATTGCGTAAGGTCTCTGCCAAAGCTGTCCAGAGCCGGTGTCTTGCTTTTTGGCTTTCGGCCTACTGTCGGGCTCATCTTCATCCCGAGGGCGGCAGGTCCATCATCCACTCCGGCACCTAACAGATTTAAAACCTCCTGACGTACATCCTCAAGCTTCAAGCCAAGATTCATTAGAACCTGAGCTGCTATACCTTCGCTTTCCCTCAGTAAACCCAGCAGGATATGTTCGGTCCCGACATAATTGTGGTTAAGCGACCGGGCCTCTTCGATTGCATACTCAATTACCTTCTTGGCCCGTGGCGTCTGTGGAAGCTTGCCCATAGTAACCATATCCGGACCGCTCTTGACCAGTTTCTCAACCTCAAGGCGCAGCTTTTTTATATCCACGTCAAGATTCTTCAGTACCGTTGCACCTACTCCGCTGCCTTCCTTAACCAGCCCGAGAAGGATATGTTCGGTACCTATATATTCATGGTTAAATCGCTGTGCCTCCTGGTTGGCCAGCGCCATAACTTTGCGTGCACGATCTGTAAAGCGCTCAAACATCTTCTACCTCGAAATCTACTTTCAAAAAGAGCTAAACCAGCCCTTTATCATTTGTGCCTGAAATAGCTGTAAATTACGAGTATCAGGCAGCAAACTGTATTATATCACACTAATCCTATCTGTCAAATACGTAAAAAACTAACCTGGGTATCCCTTAATGGGTTGGTGAGTGTTTATTACTTATATTTATATGCCCCAAATTGGGCAGATGTTCGTTTTCGGACCAACATTTTTCTTCCATTTCATTTTAAATTTTATCGACAAAAACAAACATCGACTTTCCAGTTACCTGTCCGGTTAATGACTTTTTCTTTTGTCCGCAATTTCGGATTATTTGTTTATAGCGAATAAAGCGTCATATACTTTTCGGTGGTATATCTTGCAGAAGGGTGATGTTTTGACATAAACAGGTTATGGTAGTTGTATTCCGATAACATCCAATAATGAAGGTTTACGACTGAATCTGTGATTTGTTATTATTGTCAAATGAATATCCCCGGAGCAATTGCCTAAAGGCAAATATTGAGCTGAGGCTTTATTTTCGATTTGACTTGTTGACCTGTAAGTCAGCAGATGCTGCTTTCGCTTGGGATTAAGCCGGCTTTCTCGGCCGGCTCGTAGACGGTAAGCAAAGCTTGCATCATGTCGATTACAGTAACTATCCCCTGAAGCTTTTTTGGCTTATCAATTACCGGAACGCAGCTTATATTCTTCTTATATAGTATATCCGCAGTGTCGCAGATGCTGTGGCTGGGTAAAATATGTATCACATTTTGCACCATAACATTCTCGATGGGCATGAGAAAATTTGTGGTCCATGAGTCGGCTGCAAACAAATGCTCTCGAAATTTCTTCGGTGGTGACGGAGGTCGCCTGCCGGCATAGGGAAGATTCCGCAGAATGTCCCTGTCAGAAATCAGGCCCATAAAATCCCCCTGCTCATCCGTAATAACAATGTGCCTGATTTCTTTGGCCTGTAAGACCTCGATTGCTTTGGCTAAGTTGTCCCGAGGACTAAGACAAATCACCGGTTCGTTCATAATTTCCTGAATGGGTCGAAAAGCCCAGGAGGACAAAATATCGGTCTTGACTGAGTTTTCAGAAGCCGTATAAATACCTGTTGCGTCTCTTTTCGATTTCGGGCATATCAGGCTTATCGTTTTACCGAGTGTGGAGAAAAGCTTCATTAGATCGGTAGTCGTGATAATACCCGCCAAATCAGAGCCATCGAGAACGGGAACCATATCAATATGGTTACGGATCAGGGTTGTAATGACCTCATTTATCGGTGTCTGCGGCGAGACAGACTTGGGGTTTCTGGCAACTATATTTACCAGCAACTGCTCCAGGGCTCTTTGGTCTATCTGTTGCTCATCGGGTTCTTTGGCATTAGGTGTGCTCAGTCGAAGCACATCTCTTTGTGAGATGACACCGATAAAGCACGACTTTTTTTCTCCTTCGTATGGAAGGTCCAATACAGGAACATGCCGGACCTTGCTATCCTCCATAAGTTTTAGGCAGTCCCTGACAGTATGGTCAAGAGTAAGTGTCTTGACTTTGGTGTTCATGATGTCCTTGGCAACACGCATTGGCTTGGGATAGATACCTTTCTCAGTGCAAATCTGTTCAATCAAGTCAATAAGTTTAAATTGCTCGTTGTCCATATCGTTTCTCTCTTGTGCATGGCATAGTCGCTTTAGACCTATTGCCACATCTTAGGCTTATCGGGCTTTTTAATCGGCAAAGATATTGGCCGACTTTAGTGCATTTTTATTGAATAATGCTATGAATTCTCAAAGGAAAGAACTCGCCAATTTATATTCGACCCTAAGACTTCGAAAGCGGCAGGATAAGTTATTATGGGATGATATTATTTAAGACTCGCATCCTAAATGCCCCCATGCTGCTTTCTGCAATTTCATTAAATCAACATTATCCGGTTGGTTTTTGTCGATTCCTGCTCCGGATTCCGAGACAGTCCAGGTTTCGTTACCATAGTCTATGGTGCGTTGGTCCCTCCAGCCCCACCAGTCACAATGTCCGTCTGCAAACGCCAGGGTTGTTCCTCCGTGGTGGCGCATCGGGATCGGATTCCACCATGAGGCTCTTGTGTACCAGACAGCCCAGCATGCGTCCCAGTCATGGCCGTAATCATCCAGAAATACCAGTCTTTCACCTGGCCTCCTGATTTCAGATAGTTTCTTATATACCTCACCGCTTCCGGAGAATTTCTGTCCGTTCATTGAATGAACGGTGCTGTAAATCCGCATTTCATTTCTCTCGGCGACCGGACATCGGTACAGCTTTGTCATCTTGGCATATTTAAATAACAGGCCATTTCTTATGGCATTCAGTTGTTCCTCGACTGGCTCATCATTTGGCAGGTTTCCGATGTATTTGACCCATCCATCGTCTCCGGCGTTGCCCTTAACGAGACTGTCTTCATTATCGTCGGCATACATTATCCAGGCCAAACCTAAACCTTTGAGATTATGCAGACAGGCAGCCCGTTTACCTTGTTCACGTGCTCTGTTTTTAAGGCCGGGAGCAATATCGCCATCAATAACGCAATAATGGCAATCACAACCAAAAGCTCTATCAGGGTAAATCCTCTTTTTCTGTTCATAAGGACACCGCTCATTATGAACGGGTTGAACTTTCAAGTATCATATCTTTTCAGAATCTGAAAATCAAATGAAATGACTCCCTTTTGTATGGAATTATACCCTTGTGAATGAACACTTGTATCAGTTTTCACAAAGAGTCTGAAAGGCTGTGCGTACATTCGCGCAATAAATCTTAAGTCAGAATTTGCCCGGGATTTCCTGATTTATAATATGCGCTTTTTTGCATCCTGGATTTTACGCTTTTCGCCTTATTGATTGTGTTCCTCAAGCAATTTTCTGAGGTATGCGTTTTCTCGGCGAGTCGCTTCAAGGTCGAAGACCTGGTATTTGATACATACCCGCAGGTAATCAAGCGATTCCTGCAGGCTATTGATGCTTTTTTCAAGCTTCTTACGGTTTGCCTGTGCCTGTTTGGCAAGCTTTGCAAGCTTTGTATGTTGGGGGTTAGCTGTCTCTCCGAATTCCTTGACTAGTTCATTAAGTTTGTCTTCCAGGTTTGATTCGTCCATCACACTGCTCTCCTCAAAAAAACTACGTTTCAAAACACCCTGTGATAGGGAACCCCCATAGCCCCCTGTTAATAACATATATAGCAAAGCTTATGCCCAAACGCATTAAAAGCTTTTTTTACCTGATTTTGATGCTTACCCTTAAAAACAGCCCCAAAAACGTACCCTCTATGTCACCCTTAAGTTTTGTTTCTCATATTCGAAAAACAGCCTTTATATGGATTAAAACCCCATGTTGACAAAAAGCAACGCTTTGAGTTTGGTTCATTTTTTTCGCTATTGATAAAGACTTTATCTTTAATTAGTTAGACAAATGTTGATTTAAATAAACATCATCGTTGATTTCTTGTGACAAAACGTCTTATAATACTCATGAAAGAGGCTTTTTGGCTATATAAGAAAGAATTTTGCAGTCCTAATAATGAGAAGAGAGATACAAACAGGAAAATGTTGAAAAACTAACTTGCAGCAGTTCTCCGAGCCTCAGAACCGACTGCCCGGAACTCGGGTAAATCTCATTTGTCTGCTGCTTAAACGCTGAATATCAGGTCGAGTTTTCCGCGTTCGGGGTAAGGCAATTGGGCCTTGCACCGCACACAATCTAACTGAGCTAGCCCCCTGCGTTTGCTACAAACAGGACATTTGATGACAGCAGTGTGATTAAGGGCCAGATACGTTAATAGCCCGGCTATATTGAACAAGCCTGCAAAAACCAGCCAAAAGACAAATCTGGCCCAGGAGGTTCGTCGCGGCCAGCCGTGCCAAAACACAAATACCATCATAAAAGCACTTAATACCCGGTTTATGACACCTTTATATGGGCGAATTTCCAGTATCATCTGTGCTAAACCATAGAAAAAATCACCTCTATTCTCATAAGCAAAAATGCTTCTCAGAAATTTTCGACCTAACAGACGCATAATTAAATCATATAACGGTGGAGAAAATTGACTCACAGAACGATGAACTATTGGCCGGGCATCTCTGGCGTTAGTAACATAACTGGATGTAGGTGGTACGATCCAATCATAGCGATTGATTAATTCAAGATTACCCTGATTATCCACCTTGTAAAGCTCTGTCCATAAATTCCGTGGTTTTCCTGAGTGTTCCTTTAGCCATTTGTTATAAAGCCCTTGTGATTTAATAATATCTTCAGGTGGAAAAGAATCGCTCCCAACAGAACGCGCGTAGATATCCTGTTTTGTAGCGGTGACTGATGCGCGAGGAACGCTAAGACTAAATTGCTGTTTTGGTTCACGTAATATCAGGTGAAGCTTGCCGTCCCCTGTTTGGTAATGAATCAAAGGTCGATACTTATTGGGATCAACATACTCCTTCTCACCCGGTTTTAAATCCCTCCATGCGTGCAGGCTTGTCCTTTCAAATTCAATATCTGCATCGGTACTTTTAAAAATCGTTTCTACTTCTTGTTTTTCAAAATTGATTTGATAAATGCGTCTTTGTGTCTGCCACAGCAATGTCGGGCTGGAAGCATCCTGTGGACACCAGGCGGTAAAGAGCCCGAATTCTCCGAATGGTTTTACTTTAGATTTTAAGTCGGTAAAACCATTCGAGCCGACGTAACCGATTTTCTCACCACTGGCGTTGTAACCTTTAAAATACTGTTTGCCCGGAAGATAACGCCATATCTGCTCAGTCTTATTATCTGATTGAACCGGTATCCTAACGTTCCGTGAAAAATCTGTCGTGATCATTTGTGTATCTTTCATCTGTGACTTTGTAAAGCCTTCTCTATAGCGGCGTAAATGCTTGGCCCAGGAAAGGTATTCGTAAGGCCTTTTATCGCTTGGTCCCTCCCATAGTAAATTATCGTTGGCATCATATATCTGCTCTAAGTCTATCCCGTCGGATAAATGTTCAAGTCTGCAGATTAGGTGAATTGTTCCATCTGGTATAAATTCTTTTGCTGAACTTCTTATTCTGTCTATTCGTTTTTCCTCTTGAGTAAGCTTTTTCTCCGATTTCGTTTGGAAAGAACGTTTTTTTAAGTGGATGGACGTTTTTTCTATTCCGATACTAATGCCCTGAATTATCGACAATAAAATCAGGATAATAAGAGTAGTCATAAAGACTTTGGCCGGCGTTGAAATATATAGTAGTTTATTTTTTATTTTCATTTTATTACTCCACGATCAAAATTCTCTTCTGCCGAATATCTGAAAAATTTGTGATAGTAAGATAGCGGCACTGGCAGCTATCACTGCAGAAATCCGGAAAAGCGAACATTGCGGAAATGTCATAAAAATGACAACCGCTGCAAATACAAGGCCGAATATCTTTGTTGTGTACCATTTAGCTGAGCTCAGGCCCGAAAGCGCAGTTCCCAGATAGGTTACAAGTCCCAGAATTATGAAAATCCAACCCTCAATGAAATTTTTTAACGTTTGCGTTGGGAAAATCGTTGATCGGCAAGCATACCAATAAAGACCGATCCAGACTGGCCCTAAGCAAAGAACAAAAGCTATCGTTGTCGCAACCAGCTTCGCGGTAAGTATGGTTTTTCTGCGGACCGAGCGATGGAGTAAGAACGGCCAGGTCCTCGTAAAATTCGGTATCCAGAAATGTCGAATACCAAGAACTAAACCAAGCCCGATAGATGAAAGCAGTAAAAGCGGACCCGTTACCCCAAGTATTGAAGAATATGTGAAAAGATGAGACTCAACAATTGTGCCGGGTGATAGACGTGAGTAATACCAACTGGGATTACGGTAGTGGATTTGTTCGCGTAGAAAAAAGCTGCCGAGAGTAAGAAGTACAATAGCAGCTAAAAGCATCCACGGCAGACATTCCCGAAGTTCTTTATATAGAAGTGTTGAAAATCTCATTTTATCTTTCCTCCCATTTGAATAATCTCTTCTGATTGGCAGGAGCGGTAAATTCGATGAACTGGTCCTCCAGATTCATTTTGACGATATCGTAATTTTCCGCTCCTGCTGACTTTGCCCATTCGATGATTTTTTCATCATCGATGCCGACTAACGTCAGCGCGAGATGTTTTTCCATACGTTTGCAGTGCAGTAGTCCGTCGATATTGACCTCATCAGGAGCAGAATCGGCAAAGGTCAAAATTGCTTTCTTAACCGCTTCCTGGAACTGTTCAAGTGAGCAATTTGCCCTTAATACCCCTTTGTCAATAACCACTATCCGGTCCGAAACCCTTTCAACATCGCCGAGAATATGGCTGGAAAAAAGAACAGTCCGCCCTTCACGCATAATAAGCCCAATCATGCCCTCCAAAAACTGACGTCTTATTGCCGCATCAAGCCCAAGTGTCGGGTCATCCATTATCAGCAGTTCCGGATTCGGAGCCAGGGCGACGGCCAGCGAGACCTGTGCCCGCTGGCCGTTCGAGAGGTGTTTTATCTTTTTCTTTTTCGGCAGTTCGAAGTATTCGATCATATCGGCAAAAAACTTGTCGTCCCACTGTTCTGGAAAAAACGCACGTTGAAATTTCTCTAAACCGGCGATACTCATCCACCGAAACAGCCGATGACCTTCCGTTACGTAACCTATCCGCTGACGAATCGCAGGTGTAAGCTCCGACGAATCACAGCCCAATAATCTCGATGAGCCTGCAGTAGGTCTTAACAAGCCAAGCATTAGCTTGATGGCGGTTGTCTTTCCCGCCCCGTTACGGCCTACAAATCCGCAGATACAGCCGCGAGGTATTTTCAAATCTAAATGGTCAACTGCAAGACTGCTGCCGTAATATTTTGTAAGGCCTTCTGTTTCTAATACTATCTCACTCATTTCTCTTCTTTCCGCTTATTTGATTTCTTATAGAATTTCGCTAATCTGCCCTCGAACAGCCTTGTTAAATCCTGTTCCCTCATCCCCAGATTCAAGCCTCTTGTAATAAGTGTATCCATTCTCTCGGTAAGCATATTGATATCTGCTGCATCGCTTTTTCGAAGCTTCGGGTCGCTGACAAATGTACCGGAACCTGTTTTAGTAGTTACTAATCCGCCCTGTTCTAAAATGGTGTAAGCTCGTGCAACTGTATTGGGATTAATCACCAGCTCCGATGCGAGCTTTCTCACAGCGGGCAGCTTATCGCCGCTTGCCAGTTGGCCCTTGGCGATAGCCTTGCTTATCTGCTCGGTAACCTGAACATAAATAGGCTCATCCGAACCAGGCAGTATTTGTATCCACAAAGGCATTAGGCTGTTTCCCCTTGTCTAATCACTTTTTTCATATTCTCAAAACTCACTACTCTTAAAAATTGTATTAATACTATTAATACATTATGTACTATCTACCGCAGCTTGACAAGCATTTTTTTCAAAAAAATAAAAAATTTTTATTTACCTGTCTGGAACTGGAAAAGCTGCTTTTTTCGGGCTGTTATTGTGGTTTTAAGTCTTAACGAGAAGCTGTGAAAATATTCCGAGTTCTCTGATATGGGTGTTTTATTTCGATGCTGTGTTTTTTTTCAATGGGTAATGGCAATTACACATTTCGAGTTATTAAAATGCCATTTTATGTTTACAAAGTGTAAGAATTTATGGCTCATCCGTTCGGATTCATAACCCGGCCAATGAATAAGATGCTGTTTGTATGATTGTCACGGATTAAAAACATAAATGGATGGTCCGCTCTGAAAATCGGTGTTCGGCTTGGCCCAATCGATGTCAGCTTGATGGTTACACCCGTTGCCGCCGCTGCTTCGGTGCCTTCTTCGTTGACATCTACATAGGCCTTGTGGATTACCGCCGATATAAGAAGGTCTCTTTTGCCGTTTATCTCTGAAAAGTCGGCTTTAGATGAGAAGGCATCTGTCATCCCCATTGACTTAAGCACAGAGGCCAGGCTGAATTGGCTGATCATCTTAAACTTCGGAACTGAAACGACGACTTCACGTTTGTATAGTTTGTTTAGCCATTTCGAGAGGTTCTCGGCCGTAAGTGTCTTTTCAAATTCATCGAGACCGTCAGTTTCCTTCGGAAGAAGAATAATCATCGAGAGCTCATCATCCACATATGGTAATTCAATCCCCTGAAAACTGTCGGTTTCCATATATCTGAACTCCGCTGTCTGGTTCATCATCGCAGCATCAACCTTCTTACCGTCGGCAAGAGTAAAAGGAGCTTCTCTTGTGTTATCTTCTTTAAACTGCCTTGCCCAGTTGCCCTTAAAGTATATAGCGTTTGTCAAAACCAGCCGGGTCATCGAGTCCAGCACACCTTTTTGAATAAGATTTTTGATCTTATTGTTGGTCTTTTTTTCCACCCATCTATTTATAGTCTTGCGTGCGGCCTCCGTGGCTCTTATGAAGTCAACTTCGTTAAGCTGTCCGTCATAATTGGTTTTGACCAATTTCAGATACTCTTCAAGGAATCCGTAATTCTTCTGACCCCAGAGAGCATTGGCAACACGAAGCTCATAGCCGCCTTTTTCACCTCTGCTGTTAAGGTCCTTTATAATCCCTGCGAATGCCGAAGCAAACTGCTGTCGGTCAGGTATCAGTGTCGATGATAACTCTGTGCCCGGTTTTGCAATAACAGGAAAGTGAAGTACCCCGGCCATCTGCGATTCTGTCTGGCCTCGTGCCCCTGAGTAGGCAAGAGCCAAAGCTGTCGAGATACTGTATGGTGAGAAAAACAGATTTCCTTCTTTATTGCGAAGTTTGGCGTAAAGCTCAAAGGCGAACTCATTATTGCCACTTATAACGATTTTTTCGTTTGTTTTTTCTCTTGCATTTGCTTGTTCCACCGGTTGGCAGTAGGCCGTAGTTGCCGTCACAACCGCTAAGATAAGCACGAATTTAATAGCTTTCATGGTTCTAAGTCTCTAATTATTTTTCGATGTTATCTATATTACTTTTACCCTATACAAACAACTACGCAGGTTATAGCCGATTGGTTGACGGCTTATGGATAAAAAATTGCTGAAATATCCCGGAAATATTGCTTGAAGTCTGCCGATTGTCCTGTTTGAGCACAACTAAGATGCTTTTAAGCTATTGTCTATCAATTATTGATTGACAAAAGCAATTATTTTTTATACTATAATATTTTAGATATGGGCTTTGAGAAGGTAATTTTTTTCACAAGAGGAAGATTATGAGTTCCCAGAAAGACAGCTTCCTGCAGCGATTCAAATGGCACATTGTTATTATTTGCGTTGCCTTAGTAATCGTTGTTATACTTACGATGTTCACTGACATCTTCCAGGCAGAAGAGACAAACCTGCTGCGCCAGCTCGTATTGA
>CAZZAX010000052.1:9898-35119 GCA_964653075.1 uncultured Pirellulales bacterium | reverse complement strand
TGTGTACCATACCATCAACGCCCGGCTCTATCTCCACAAAAGCGCCGAAATTAGTAAGGCTGCGCACCTTGGTAGTAACAACCGTTCCCGGAGGATACTTCTGCGAAGCTACAGCCCATGGGTTTGTCTGGGTCTGTTTGATACCCAGCGAGATTTCCTGCTTTTCCTTGTTAACATTCAGAACAATCACCTCTATTTCGTCCCCGTGGTTAACTATCTCGCCCGGATGTGCAAGACGCCTTGTCCAGCTCATCTCGCTGATATGTACGAGGCCTTCAATCCCGTCTTCAAGCCGAATAAACACGCCGTAGTTCATCACGTTTACAACCTTGCCCTTTACCCTTGCGCCGATAGGATATCGCCTCTCGACATCATCCCAGGGACTGGAGGTTTTCTGTTTCAGGCCCAATGAAATCTTCTCGTGATCTTTATCGACACCAACGACAACACACTCTATTTCCTGGTCAAGCTTAACAACTTCCGACGGATGTGATATTCTTCCCCAGCTCAAATCAGAAATATGCAGCAGGCCGTCCAAACCACCCAAATCCACAAACACACCGAAGTCCGCGATATTTTTCACAACGCCTTTTCGGAACTGACCGACCTCTATTTCCGAAAGAATTTTCTCCTTACTGCTGTGGCGTTCTTCTTCTATAAGCTTGCGCCTCGATATGACGATATTCCGTCCTTCGACATCGATTTTTAGAATCTTGCAATCGACTTCTTTGCCGATGAACCTGCTGATGTCACCCGGCTTTCTTATATCAACCTGCGAGGCCGGCAAAAACACCGGCACGCCAATATCAACAAGCAATCCGCCCTTGATTCGACGTATAACCTTGCCTTTAACAACGTCCCCTTCTTTCTTGCTACTGAGAATTGTCTCCCAGCCCCTGATGATATCGGCTTTGCGCTTGCTCAACAAAACAAGCCCGCTTTCAGAATCGGTATCTTCAAGAAGAACATCAATCTCATTGCCCGCTGTTATCTGTTCGGGATCTTCAAATTCACATGCATCGACGATTCCTTCGCTTTTCAGTCCTACCTCCACAATAACGTCATTGCCTATTTGTGATACGATTGTTCCTTTAAGAATAGCACCCGGCAGACGCGAATCGACCTTCGTCTGTAAAGCTTCTTCCAAAAATTCATTTTCCTGCTCACTGAACATCTCGCTGACCTGCTGGTCGAGCTTGTCTTCCGACAACCCTAATTTGTTAACTATGTTTCTATCTACCATAAATCAAACTTCCCCTGTGGAGTCTTCATTTTCTACCTGTCAGCGCCCCACATTTACGCCGACAAGCCTTTGTGCAACACTGCACAATTTAAGCATTTCGTTTAATCATTTCCAAAAACACATTTGCCCACGCAGCAAATGCAAATTACATGATTGGCACATTTTGCAAAAGTCTTGTTTTAATAAAGCAAACTACTTATCCTCTTCCATAACTTCAAAACCGATTAAAGTGGCCAAATCTTTGATTTTTTCTCTAAGATCACCCAAAGTTCCTGCCCTGTGGATTCCATATTCATCAGGAGAAAAATGTTTCTGTATCTTCTTTGCATCATCAACTTTGACAACTAACTTGGTTCTACACATTATACTATCAAAATCTTTATAGAGAGAATGACCATCAGCAGTTTTACCGGTATGAAGTCCTATTTTTTTGTGAAGTACGTAGACTTTCCATATTGTAACAGGTTCATTCACAGGGTAGTTTACTTGCGCACCAGTACCTGAACCCGGTTTTAGAGTGCCTCTTACAGGACTCTGTGCATGACTCCATATAATATAAGGAATTCTTCTATCGTCCCCATAAGGATTAATCGGAGCTCCGCAATGTGTAAGGAGAGTTATATCGTTAAAAGTATCTATCATGAGGTCGCCGAGCATACTCGGCCTACCAGTAAGATAATACCCCAGCAGATGAGCGACCATTATATTTTCGTACTCTTGACAAATAGCCTGTATGCCTCTTTTTTGAAACTCCATAAGCCCTAAACCCGGCCAGAACACATCTTCTACCCTTCCGCTTCCGGTGAGTGACCTCATCTGAGTTGATACTGCATTGCAATTATACTTTTTTCGTAATGCTTCAAAAGCCAGATACGACTTAGCAGTTTTTATTACCTCTGATTCTGTAGTATCTTTCAAGCCTTGAGCTTCATCAATCCAGATTTTTGCAATCTCTTCTGCTTGTTCTTCTTCAACTTTTTTAACAGCTTCGTAGAATTCCTTAGGCTCTATTTTTACAAGTTCCACCCCAAGTGACTCTTTTAATGCACGAGTATAGCGCTCGTTATAATCTTCCGGGAAATGTTTATTTGCATCACCCTGGTAATCTACTTGACCAAGAAACCGAGTAGGTGTTACAACTAATATCCTGGATTCTTTCAACTTCTTTATAGCTTGAATTATTTTGATTTTATTTACCAAGTCCTCAAACATAGCTGAGGAAATAGATGGGGCGCAGACATTCCTTCTGTCTAGCTGAGCAGTTATGATTCTTCCGGCTTTGTATTCAGGCACCCCTACTTTTATGCTGCTTTCTTTTCCCGTGCCGTAAAGTTTATAAGGAATATTCATCCACTCAAAAAGACTATATACACATATCGTAGGTAAACCAGTGAATGCTAATCTATATTCTCTATTGCCTAAAGCGCCGAGGATAAGCACTCCGTCCAAACCTTCCTTTGAAGCCTCTAATTCATTAAAAACTGCTCCAATGCTTATATCGCGTTTTGTTATGTCTCTCGCGATAAAATCTACTCCACTACACTTGACTTGAAGTTTACGCAAAACTTCTTCATTCGTTATAAGACCCTTGGGCGTTCCTCCAGCAGGGCAAGAACAACCCTGGTTAACAAATACAGTATATATTTTTGTGTTTTCCCCCACCTTGCCTTCAAGCAAACTCCCACTTGCCAGCACCAGCACACACACGAGGACCCAAATGCTAGGTTTTTTTATACCCATTCTTTTTTCCTTTTCTCGAAAGCAAACTACCTATCCTCTTCTATAACTTCATACCCCATTAAGGTGGCCAAATCTTTGATCCTTTCTCTATGGTCGCCAAAAGTCACCGTTCTATGGACTCCATATTTGTCCTGATAAACGTGCCTTTGTACCTTTTTCACATCAACTTTAGCAACTAATTTCGACCTGCACATTAAATAACCAAAATCTTTATAGAGAGAGTAACCAGAAACAGTCGTGCCGGTATGAACCAGTATTTTTTTACTGAGCACATCAATCCTCCATATTGTAACAGGTTCATTCACTGGAAATAATACTTCCGAACAAGCACCTGCTCCAGCCTTTGAGTGTCCTCTTACGCTCCTCTCCGCATGGTCTCTTATAATATAAGGAACTCTTCTATCATCCCCATAAGGATTCCACGGTGCTCCACAATGCATAACAATACTGACATCGTTAAAGGGTTCATATATAATATCACCCATCATAGAAGGCCTGCCAAAAGCATATTGCGCTAACATGTGGGTAAGCACTACATTTAAGTGCGCTTGACAACAGGCTACTATGCCTCTTTTTTGAAGTTCCGAATCACCCAGGCTCGGCCAAATCTTATCTTCCGGTCTTGGATTTTTGATAAGTGACCTGAGGTGAAATGCTATCGCCGTCGCATTATATTTTTCCATTAATATTTCCAGAGCTAAATACACTTTAGCCGCCTTTATTACCTCTGTTTCGATTGTATCTTTTATACCCTTCGCTTCAGCAATCCATGTCTTTGCAATTTCTTTTGCTTTCTTATGATTTTCGTTGAACCATAAATTCTGAATTTGCTCATTGGAAGATACTTCCTCGATTCCTATCTTCGTAACTTTTACCCCTAATGATTTTTCCACCGCATTAAGGAAAATCTCCTGACGGTCTTTCTTTTGTCGTATATCCCCATCGTACACGTTGTGTATATCACCACGTTGGAAAAAATCTGTGAGTGGCCCATTTGTCACAGCCAGTATTCTTGATTCTTTCATTCTTCTTAGAACTTGAATTAATTTGATTTTCTCTACTAAATCTTCAAACATGGACGAAGAAACAGACGCCGAACAGGTATTTGCCCTATCTATACAAGCAATCAAAATCTTCCCTTTACTTAAGAAAAATCCATAGGGAATATGCAAAAATTCAGGGAAGTTATATATGACTATTGTAGGCAATCCGGTCAACGCTATTGGATAGCTTCTTAAACCACCAAAAATAAGGACTCCGTCAAAATTTCTTTTTACATCCGCTATTTTATGGGGAAATGAGCCGACAACGAAATCTACTCGATTGCATTCGCGTCGAAGTTTACGCAGGATATCTTCATTCGTTAAAGGTTTCAAAAGTTCGGATTCAAAGTGTTGAACACCTCCTGAAGCAAATACTGTATATATTTTTGTGTTTTCCCCCACCTTGCCTTCAAGCAAACTCCCGCTTGCCAGCACCAGCACGCACACGAGGACCCAAGTGCCAGGTTTTTTTATACACATTCTTTTTTTCCTTTTCTCGAAAGCATTACCTCAGCCACCGGCATCAAAAGCCTCTAATTTTTTTACAAATTCGGCTATTATCCAATCCGGTGTCGAAGCTCCCGCCGTAACACCGGCTATATTCTTACCAAAAAGTATTTTTTTATCAAGTTCATTCCAGTTTTGCAAATGAAACGTTTGTTTATTATATTTTTTACACATCTGAGCCAGTTGGCGGGTATTGGCACTTTTCAGGCCGCCAAGCACGAACATTATATCCACTCGCATACACAATTGTACAGCAGATTCCTGTCTTTTTATTGCTTCCCTGCATAAAGTATTCATCACTTTTAACTCACTAAAATCGGACCGTCCTATTGCTCCAAGCACCCTGCCGAAATGCTCCGGACTCTGCGTAGTCTGACAAACAATCCCCAGTCTGGCGTTATGGGGCAGCTTATGCAAGTCATCCTCATCGGCAATAACAACTACGTCCGTGGCATAACCCATAACAGCCTGGACCTCAGGATGGTCCTCATCGCCAATAATTACGACTTCATAGCCGTCACTCGCAAGCTCCTTGGCTATGTGCTGAACCCTTTTAACCAACACGCAGGTAGCATCGACAATATTGAGTCCTTTTTCTCTGAGTCCGGCTATTTGTTCCGGAGCAGCACCATGAGAACGGATTAGAACCGTCCCTGAGTGAATCTGCTCGACTTCATCTACAGTTGTCAATCCGATTTTGGCCAAACGCTCCACTTCGTCACCGTTATGAATAATCGGGCCGAGACTATAAACAGAGTTTCCATCTTTCTCGTGCGTTAGTGTTTTTTCCGCAACACTAATGGCGTTTCTAACACCGTGACAAAATCCACATTTTTCAGCAACTAAAACCTTCATAAAATCACACGCATAAATCAAACTTATCTTCGGGTAAAATCATCCGAGGAAAAATTCTACACCAAAATGCCGATATAATCTATCAAAACTTTTCCGGTGATAACGTTTGGGAGCCGACAACCGGCGCTTATAAATTGCATTGTAACCGGCAATATATCTCGCTGATCCGGCCCGTAAAGATTAAAAGAACTTATTTGTAACACACAATTTGCTGTCAAGCTCAAAAGGTACGTACCCCGGCTTGGCGGATGGCCCGGCAAAAAAAAACTCTTTAACGCACTTGAGATAACAGCTTCCTGAATATATAATCACTCCAATTGCAGAAAAATAAAGAAAAACGAATGGACAGCAAATGCAAACGAGCAAAAGAATGCAAGACACAAGACACAAGATTCAAGACTCAAGAAACATAACTTTTGTCTTTTATCTGTGGTCTGTGGTCTGTGGTATGCTTTTGGCAGGCTGCGCCGAACAGCATCAATACCCGGCGGCAGAGCCGCTCCTTATGGAAAATATCGACAAACTCCGCGTAATGGAGATAGCCGAAGACGTATTGGTTAAAATGCATTTTACCATAGATAAAGTTAACGAAGAAAACGGCTTTATAAGGACAAAACCATTACCAGGGGCGCAATTCTTCGAATTCTGGCGCAGTGATAACGTCGGGGCAGACAACTGGCTTGTAAGCAACCTGCACAGTATCAGAAGACTCGTAGAATTGAACATAAATGAACAAAACAAGGCTTTATATATCAATTGCGACGTGCAGATATATAAATTATCGCTGCCGGAGCGCAACGTCAGGAGCAGCGCACACGCATACGATCTGTTTTCATCCGGCGGCCCGGCATTGCAGAATATACAAATTACCCCTGAGCAGAAAGCAGATATGGCCTGGATAGATTTGGGTAAGGACCGGCAGCTTGCAGCAGAGATTCTAAAGCGGATTGAAAAACAAATCGTGTCCGGGCAGACAGTGAGTAAAAAGATATGAGAGTACTGGTTTGCGGTGGAGCAGGATATATCGGCAGCAACATGACGGCCATGCTTAACTCAGAAGGGCATGAGCCGGTGGTTTATGACAACCTCAGCAAGGGCCATAGAGCAGCGATTGAAAATACAACGTTCGTCGAAGGTGACCTGGACGACTATAAATTACTCCTCGCGACTCTAAAGAAATACGATATCGAGGCGGTAATGCACTTCGCGGCCTTTATCGAAGTCGGAGAATCGGTTCAGGCGCCGCTTAAATATTATCGCAACAATCTTAGCTGTACTCAAAATCTGTTGTCGGCGATGGAAGCGGCCGGCGTGGAAAAGTTCGTGTTCAGCAGTACCGCTGCAGTTTACGGCATACCTCAAAAAGTACCAGTCACCGAAGACTGCCCGACGGAGCCAATTAATCCCTACGGACAAACAAAGCTGGCCGTCGAAAGAATGTGTCACTATCAGAGCCGGGCGGAAAAACTGCGGTACGCATCGCTGAGATATTTCAACACCTGTGGAGCGGGAAGCAACGCCACTCTCGGTGAAGACCACCGGCCCGAATCACATCTGATTCCATTGACCATCCAGGCGGCAATGGGAAAACGCGATGAAATAAAAATCTTCGGAACCGATTACGATACACCGGACGGAACCTGTATTCGCGACTACATTCACGTTGATGATTTGTGCAGAGCACACCTGCTGGTACTGAGCAAGCTTGACCAAAGCCGCGAATTAATTTATAACCTCGGTAACGGAAAAGGTTTTTCGGTTCGAGAGGTAATTGAAACTGTCAAACGTTTCAGCGGTAAAGATTTTAAGGTGGTAAATGCAGAACGCCGGCCTGGTGATCCACCGATATTAACATCCGACGCCACAAAGGCCAGAAACGAATTAGGCTGGAAAACCGAAAAACCTGAACCTGAAGAAATGGTCTCCAGCGCCTGGAAATGGCACAACGAGCACCCCGACGGCTACCCGGATTAAATAAGGAGTAAAGAAAGTAATTAATCACCCATCATTGAAATACGAGGTATAAAAAATGAGTGAAATTTTTGTTGGTATTGATGTGGGCGGAACGAATGTCAAGATAGGTTTGTTCGATTCCGAGCTCAAGATGATAAGTAAAACATCGATCACGACCGAAGCGGACATGGGGCCGGAAGTGGTTATTAATAATATGGCCCAGGCGGTCAAGGAGCTTCTTGCCGGGGCCAGTCTTTCTCTGCAGGATATCGTTGCAGTCGGCATAGGTACACCCGGGCCGGCCAAATACAGCGAGGGTATCATCATCAGGTCAACGAACATGCCGAAATTCAAAAACACTCCAATCTGCAAAATGCTGAACGAAAAGCTCGGGGCGCCGGTTGTCTTCGATAACGACGCAAACGTTGCCTGCTGGGGCGAATATTCCGTCGGGGCAGGCAGGGGCGTTAAAGATATAGTCTTTTTCACTCTCGGCACAGGAATAGGCGGGGGAATTGTCAGTAACGGCGAGCTTGTGCACGGCTGCGATGAAAACGGAGCCGAACTCGGACATATGATAATATACCCGGGCGGCAGAAGCTGTAACTGCGGCCAAAAAGGTTGTGTCGAAGCGTACGCGTCCGCCGACTCGACAGCAAGAAGAGCTACCGAGGCAATCGAAACCGGAGCCAAATCCAGTCTTAAGAAAGTGCTGGATGAAAAGGGACACATAACCAGCAAGGACATCTACGAACATCTGGCCAAAGGCGATAAATTGGCCAAAGAGATTACCGACGGCACAGCCGAAGCACTTGCTGTTACCTGCATAAACATGCTGCATACCACAGAGCCAAAGCGAATAGTTTTTGCCGGCGGAATGATAGCCGCCGGTGACGTATTGTTGAACCGTATAAAGGACTTTTTCGATAAACACATCTGGACATTGAAAAAAGAGATGGTCGAGATATGCTTCGCCACGCTCGGCGAAGACGCAGGCATAATAGGCGCCGCCGCACTTGCACAGCACGCAAAACAACAAGGCAAGTTAAAATAAGCCGCAGTTCATAACCTTTCTCTAATAGCGCCCTGTGGCAGCGTCAATTCTCCACCTCTTGCGCCATTTCAGGGTTGGCTCACCGTCATCCCAGAGCAGCGGCAAGAAGATGTTCCTGCCGATCCCGCGTCCGTGGTGCAGGCTGTACCGGTCGTCGACATATACATGTGCCGTTTTCTCACTGCCGGTAACCGGAATCACGAAATCGTGTCGGGTGTTGAAGGAGTCGGTCGAAGTGGGCTTGGTGGGCAGCACTTTCAATTCAGACCACGGGCCGGCCAGCGCAGTTGCATACATTGTCGCTGTGGAGTTCCAGTATTGGAGTCTGGAGGTAAACCAGTAGTATTGGTCTCCTACCTTGATGATGTGAGGCGCCTCACGCCTGCAGTTCCGGAAACCTTCGAAAACCTTATCGTCAACACTGAGGAAATCCCCAGACAGCTTGTAGATCGCGAGACTGTAATTGATGCTCTCTCGATCCGGATGGTCCAGAACCGTCACGAGATACGCGCTGTCCCCTTCTCGATATCAGGAAATCCTATGAGCCAGAAGAAGGTATCTCTCTTGCCTTCCCTTTTAGATAGAGCGGGGATATAGTAGCCTTGAAAGGTTGACTATAAGAGCTTAGTTAAATTATAATATTATGACTAAACTACTGTTACGAAGTATTTAGGCAATGAAAGTGTCAATCAGAGCGTAAATCACCCACTAGGCCTAATATTGAGGCTATGATTGTCTAAGAAAAAACTTACTCAAGGTAGCTTAGGATAAGTGTGCAGCTTTTTTCATTCAGGACTTTACGGACAGTTGATCGGGGACGAGGTTAATGAGTCTAAGAAAGACAATGACGGAATCCTTTAGCATGTTCTATCAACTGTTTTTCAGAAAAATGATGCACCTTATGTTTTGGGTATCACTGTTTCTCTTCTCGCTTGCCTATATGAATCACAAACTAAATATTTCACAACACATTTTATTTTTTTCGTTAGTGAACCTCGTATTCTGTCTCGTCAGCTGCTCACTCACAAGTGAAGACAAACTTTCGTTTAGGGAAGGATGGAGGGAGATCAAGTCTATACCATCCAACATGAAAAAAATGTGGGAAATTGCGTGGCTGTCCTTCGTTGCAAGTGTTGTTTGCATTGTGGCTTTTTGGTTTATTAAAAAGAAGCCGGAATTGCCCCGAATGAGTGACATCCTTCTTTTAGGTATGAGTTTTTTCAAGCTTTTCGTTCTAATCTACTTCACCGGTGTTATGGCCTATTACATAAAGAGTTTTATTAGAACAAAGCCAGAGCAGATACTAGACGGATTATCTGCTCAAATCATCGTTGCAGGAACTCTATTTAGGAGTTTTATTCCAATAACGATTGGATTGGTAGTTGTGTCCGTGGCATATGTGATTGGTTTTACAGGTTGTTGTTTGCAGGCTAAAGCCCTTTCTGCTAAGAAGCTACCTAACCGTGTTAGTAAACATAGCACTTGGTGGAAGCTGGCTCCGCGGCTCTTTATAGTCATACAATCATTAACCATTTTGTTAACCATCACGTTTGAGTTTATTTTGTTTGGAGCTTGTCCAGGCTCGGAATTATATTCTGGTACATATTTCGTGAAAACACTTGAAGGCATAAATTACTTGGCTCAATCCGCCCATGTATTTAGAATTAGTGAGTTTGAAACAGACAAGGGACTTGGCAAAGGGGATTTTTTGCCTGTGATTGAAATGCATCGGTCAGATAAGAACATCAATGCAGCAATTGAATCGTTTAACTCTGCTCGGACCGCAGCAAAGCAAGGGCTGAGATACACATGGAGGCATCATAACATATTTAGAGTCTGCTATTGGACTAGTGATATGATGCTTGTTGCGCTCGACTTAGGCGGCCAATATCTGACTCTTTTCAAATGTCTGCAGGACAATGATCCCGTTTTAAAGACCATCAACGACGTCTTTGGTAAGGAAGATGTGTCTGAAGACGAAATTACGGCAACACTGTCTTTACCCGATATTAGAGCAGGTCTTTACGAGATATGTTATGAATTTAAGAAGTGTAATGATATATATTCCAGATTATGGCCTGCATGGTTTTGGAGATTGTTAAAAATTCCTTTTCCAGGATTATCTGTTTCCGATCAGTTAATAGCAGGCGAGTGTGGTTTTTGGCTTTGGCTTCACTATTCTTCACTTAAAGAAGAGTATGGGGAGGGACGTGTTTTACTTTACCGAAAAGAAGGTATACAACACACCCATGAAAAAAACTTAGACGAGCTTAAAGCAAATGGTATCAAATTGGCAATCATTTATGACTTCAAGAAGAAGGACTGGACCCTAAGGCAAATAAAGTGATGCTCTAACTGCGAAGTATTAGTGAAGTACTAAGTAAAATTGCGAGTATGACAGAATTACGGCCAAGTATCATTATCACCATAGCATGTGTCCGCATCAACATCCAAATGGAATATATCCTTATACTGTCTTACGTTTGTTGACAAGAATCTTTATATTTGGTGGAATTGCTGTTGGTTGTTATTTCGTTCGGGTAAAAATCACAGATAAATCATAAAGACTTCCTCAATTGTTGCTCATTAATCCTTGTAGATAAACATACCCATCAAATTCGAATTCCAAATGGCGACCCCGAAGCCCGTCATAATTCAGGACGGCCCCGGCTGAGTTCATCGATTTGAACTGTGGTTTAGAGCGTTTTTTATAGTAATTTTAATCACACTTAGTCATCACAACACAGATACGTTTCTCTGTACCGAATGAAAGACAGTTATAATTTTCGGTCTTCTGTAATCTTCTGCTGCTAAACAAGTCCCTGAAAACGTTAAACAAGGATAT
The DNA here is from genome assembly GCA_964653075.1 of uncultured Pirellulales bacterium. Taxonomy (GTDB): domain Bacteria; phylum Planctomycetota; class Phycisphaerae; order Sedimentisphaerales; family Anaerobacaceae; genus NIOZ-UU13. Next base: position 23,879 of record CAZZAX010000052.1, on the reverse strand, counting down.
CCTCCTATCCCTTGGAAGGAAATGGTCGGGATGATAGATAAGCTGATGCACTTTTATTTCGGAGTAAATTACGAACTTCTCTGGCAGACAATAAAGAACAGAATTCCCGAAATCAAACCGGTAATAATCCAAATTCTCCAGGATTTTACCAAATAGACAAACAATCCATGACTAATTTTTCCAAAAATATGTTTTGCCATGCTCGGTGAAGGCACAGGCATAATAGGTGCTGCTGCTCTTGCCCGGCACACAAAACAGCAGGGCAAGCTAAAGTAAGTTACAGGTTGCACATTACAAAGGTATCATCACCTTTTTCGACCATGCAGGCTTTCAGTGTGTTCCTGCACGATATTTCCGGAAGGATTTTGCTTTGAGACAATCGGCTGTTTGCCGTTGGCAAGCTCATAAGTATCGTGGGCAATAGCTGACTGTTCATTCGTGGGGATGACGAACACTTTGACCTTACTGTCTTTGGTATTTATTTCAGCTTCTTTTGCGATTGCGGCCTTGTTCGCCGCCAGGTTGAGCTTGACACCTATTTGAGTAACGGCGTTACATATTTTCTCGCGCATAAAGACGGAATTTTCCCCTATCCCGCCGGTAAAGACAACGGCATCGACGGTATCCAGAACTGCTGCATAAGCGCCAACGTATTTTTTGATGCGGTAGCAGAAAACATCGATAGCAAGTTTTGCCCTGACATCACCTTTGTGTGCGGATTCTTCGATGTTTCTCATATCATTCGAGATGCCCGATAAGCCGAGCAGGCCGCTTTGCTTGTTGCAAAGGGTATTCAGCTCATGCACATCGTAACCTTTATCGGCAAGGTAAAAAAGTATGGCCGGGTCAAGGTCACCCGAACGGGTCCCCATCGGTACGCCTTCCAGAGGCGTAAGTCCCATAGAGGTGTCAATCGACCTGCCCTGCTTTACGGCGGTAACAGAGCAGCCGTTTCCGAGATGGCAGGTAATGGCGTTGATATCATATTTGCCTCTGCCCATTATGGCTGCGGCACGACGGGCTACATATCTGTGAGAGATTCCATGAAAGCCGTACCTTCGGATGCCGTACTTTTCATAAAGCTCATACGGAAGGGCATACATATATGCAACTTTCGGAATAGTGGCATGAAATGCGGTATCGAAGCAGGCAATCTGTTTTACATCCGGCAGATGGTGCTGGGTGGCCAGGATACCGGCAAGATTCGGAGGATTGTGCAAAGGAGCAAGGTCAGCAAATTTTTTGATTGAGGCAATTACCTTTTCGTCAATGATTACAGAGCCGGTGAACTCTTCACCCCCATGAACGACCCTGTGGCCGACGGCGCCAATCTCGGATATCTTCCGTAAAACTCCCACTTCGTCGTCGGCAAGCGTCTGAAGTATAAGCTCCATTGCCTTTTTAACATCTTCGACCTTTTTTGTTATTGTGTGGGCCTTGCCGTAATAGAAATGTGATAGCGAAGAAGTTTCTTCTCCGATTTTTTCGACAATGCCTCTGGCAATAACTTCCGCCCTGGGCATTTGGTACAAGTAATACTTGACCGAAGAGCTGCCTGCATTTATAATGAGTACTTTCATTTTAGGTGCTGTCCTTTCAAACATGAATCCTTCTTATCCTGTTTGGTATTTGTGTTCTCCAATAACTGACCCAAAGTAAGAATAACCGTAGCAATAATATCATCAACAGTTGCTCCTCTTGAAAGGTCAGTTATGGGTTTCGCAAATCCCTGCAGAAACGGACCGATGGCCTGGGCGTTAGCCATATACTGGGTAAGTTTATATGCAATGTTACCGGAATTTAGGTCTGGAAATATGATGACATTCGCCTTTCCTGCAACAGTACTTTCATCTTTTACTTTTTTAGCGGCCACTCTGGGGACTATGGCCGAGTCGGCCTGGAATTCGCCGTCGATAGCCAGTTCGGGCCGCCGGGCCCTGGCGATTTTGAGGGCCTCCCTGACTTTTTCCACAATCGGCCCGGTTGCACTTCCCCTGGTGGAAAACGACAACAGGGCCACGCGAGGTTCCTGCCCTAATAGCCTCCTTGCGCTTACGGCAGAAGCCAGAGCAATGTCCGCCAACTGCTCGGCCGTAGGGTCGATATTGACGGCACAATCGGCATAAATGAATGGTTTGTCCTTTTCCCCGAGAAAGCTGGGAATAACCATAAGAAAATAGCTGGAAGGAGTTTTAATTCCCTCAATCAGACCGACGGTTAAAACGCCGGCCTGAATAAGAATTCCGGTTGCGCTGGCAACACCGCCGACAGCAGTATCTGCATCATCGCAAGAGACCATCATGCCCCCATAGAACAGTGGCTTGGCGACAATGCGTTTTGCAACGGCCGGAGAAATTCCCTCTCTTCGACTGCTGTATGTTTCCGCATAAAAATCAAGCTTATCATTTTGCTTGGGATTTATGATTTCGATACCGTCGAGATTAACGCCGGCTTTTTCAATCGATGCTTCAATCTGAGCAGGTGTTCCGAGCACGATGGGCCGGGCAATATCTTCGTCTTTGAGTCTGCGGGCGGCCTGTACTATCCGCTCATCTCTGCCCTCGGGCAAAACAACTGAAAGATTTTTCCCCCTTGCTTTCTCCCTGAAACTGCTTATAATGTCCATCCTCGCGACTTCCTTGTTTTGTAAAACTAACATCCTGTTGTTTTGTATTAATCTTAATTTAACTGTGAGCTTATAATAATGCAAGAAGAAATTGAATTTGTACGATTAGTAGGTAACGAAAGAAGAGTAGGCTCTCATCTTGCCGATGTTTCACAGAACTGGCAGGGCAAGAAGCAGCGTTTCTTAATGATAAGCCCTCACGACGACGATGCGGTTCTCGGAGCGGGTTTGCTTATTCAATTGGCTAAACGGGAAAATATACCCGTATATATACTAATCGTTACCGACGGTAGAATGGGCTACTGCAGCGCAGATGAAAAAGACAGCATTTCTGAAATCCGGCGGAACGAAAGCTATGAATGCTACCAGGGCCTTGGCATACCGAAGAAGAATATTATCTGGCTTGGCTTTCCGGACTGCCGGCTCAACAATTACCGCGGCAGAGCACCCGCCGAACCAAAGACCCCTCTGGCAATCAACGGCTATACAGGACTGCAAAATGCCTTTACTTATCATTTGCGAAAGATAAAGCCGACACAGTGTTTTTTGCCTACGTGGAACGATTTGCACCCCGACCACCGTATCGTTTACGAAGAGCTGCTTATCAGCTTGTTCCACGCAGCGGGCAATATCTGGCCAGAGATAGGTAAGCCGTTAAGCAACGTACCCTATGTCCACACATATGCGGTTTATTGTGATTTTCTCGAACCCCCGACGCTGCGAATGCGCACGCCCAGGTCATATCTGGAAAAGAAACTCAAGGCAATCTCGGCTTTTCGTTCGCAAAAGCAGATATCCTCGCTGATTGAAAATGTTCGCCACTGCGGGCCGGAAGAGTATATACGGGCGATAGAATTCAAGCTATACCGGCCTGCGAAATATCGCGCTCAGTTCGAGGAAAAAGAGGCCATCAGGATGGTACGCTGAAAAAATCACGGCAGCAACGCTGTTTTATTTCCTTACAGTCACAATACCACATATTTTTTATATTGCCGCCCTACTTAACCGGAAGACGAAGTATGGCGTTAACCGGGTAGTGGTCAGAAGGATAACGGCCATCGACATTGTCGTAGAGTATTTGCGCATCAAGCACTTTTATGGACGATGGTACGAAGACATAATCGATTTTATTGCCTTTTCGAGTTCCGCGGAAGGCGTGGGCGGTCCTGACATCGTTGACATCGGGATGCAGCAGGCGAAACGTATCGACCATTGGAACAGGATTTTCGGACAGCCGGCCATCGGCGCCGGTGAGTGCGGTTTTGCCTTTTAAATAAACAACAACGGGATTGTTTTCACCTGTGTTGAAATCACCCGTCAGGATAAACGGGTCGGGGTGCTTTCTATCGCGAATGCGGTGAGCCAACAGGACAGCGCTTTTTTCGCGGGACGGCTGGGAAACATGGTCCAAATGAAGATTAAACATATAAAAAGCCCTGCCTGATTTTTTTTCGATGAATCTTGCCCAGGTGCAGATGCGGACACAGGCATTGCCCCAGTGATTCGAGCCGGGAACTTCCGGAGTATCGGAAAACCAGAATGTCCCGGACTCATCAACGTCAAAAAGGTCGAGACGATAAAGGAGGGTAGAATATTCGCCATCGGTCTTGCCGTCCTCACGGGCAACGCCTATCCGGCCGTATTTACCAAGCGCATTGCATATTTCGGCAATCTGAAAATCCAGCGCCTCCTGCAAGCCAACAATGTCAGGGCGATGATCGCACAGGACGTCAAAGACCATTTCCTTTCGATTTTTCCAGTGATTTTCGCGGTCATTTGCAGAGCCGTAGCGAATATTGAAGGTCATTATCCGCAATTCCAGGCCGTCTGCTGCTCTGTTCGAATCGGCGCCTGCAAGGGCCTGACAGGAACATAAATTGAAAAGCATTAACAAGCTTAAAAAAATCACTACCGGGAAAGTTGCTTTGAATGCTTTGTTAGTTATTCTGTAGTACATAACTTACTCCGAGGGTTTAAGACAAATTACACTTTTAAGATTTACAAAGCCGATGGAGGGAGTCGAACCCTCAACCTCAGCTTTACGAAAGCTGTGCTCTTCCATTGAGCTACATCGGCAATTACGCAGGCTATAATACCGAACGCTGCCTAGTTTGTAAAGAGGCAAAATCATGTCAATCAGCAGATGTGACACAGCGATGCTAATACACAGAGCAGGACAGGTAAGCCGTTTGAAATTGGGTCCCCGACTGCGACATTCGAGGATAAATTTGTTTTGGGTTTGAATTGGGTTTGTTTTTGTGCCCAGCCAGCGGGAAATATTTTCATAATCCTTTTGTAAAAAAGCGTTTGCGTTCATTTTTGGCCTTTTGGCAAATGGGTTTGAATTGGCTTTGTATTGGGTTTGATTGGGTTTGTTTTTGACTTTTGTCAGACTGGTAAAAATCGTATAATTCATTGTTGTAAAAGACTTTAAGCCTGTTTGGACAATTGGTGAATTGGGTTTGTTTTTGCGAAAAGAGGTTAGACTTTTCGCAATTTTTTCATCGAAAGTAGAACATTTCTTATAATTTTCGCTGCTTTTTTTATTATTTAGCCGGATATATGACATTTTCAAATCCGAAATTCTAATCCTTCGACCCTGCTCAAGACAGGTCTCTAAATCCGAAACAAATTCAAAACGACTCAGCGGAGGGAAAAAAGAAGTCCCCCTATAATTAGAGGAACCTGCACGTTTGATACGAAAATTTGGGGATTTTATGATGAGTGAATCGGTCTAAGTGCTTATGAGGAAAAGAATTAAAAATTTTTTAGAAAAATTGAAATTTGTTGAAAATTACCAGCGTTTTTTGCGCGCGACAAGCAAGGAAAAGTGAAAAGTTCAAAGTTAAAAGTGTAAAGTTAAAAGTTGAAAGGAAAAAGACACGGATTAGGAACATCGAAAAGAAGCATTTCTACTGTAGGCCAGCATGAGCATCAAAAAATCACACAGCCGGGAACTGGCGAAGTGAGTAAACAAGAGCGAACCGCAGGTAGAAATGCTATTAATGATTTAGATAGCAGGACGTAGTAAATAAAAAATAGTACCGAACCGAAGGCAGCACAGGGTGGTGGAGTGAATTAAACTGGTGTGAACCGAAGGTAGAACGTCTCATATTCAGTTCTCTATCCAACGGCACGCCTCACCTTCGCGAAGCCCGCCGCGGGTTTCGCGTAAGTGTGAAGGCGATGGTTCGCCGCTTAGTCTCGTGATTCATTTGTGTTTAGCCAAACGACGCGCCAAACTCCTTCGGGTATTGCGCGGGCGGTACCGTCTCCATCTTTATCTTCGTATATCATCCGGAACTTCGCATATCGGCAATCGCCGTTGGCCTCGTCCAGAGTAACGAATACCTCAGTGATTGCTGGCGCTTCGTCTACAATGCGATAGATAGAATACGAAGTGACGTTGATGTGGCTAAATTGTAGTCTCACTTCTCCTGCATACCGTTTCCTGTCAGGAGTGACTCTGGACCAGAACAGTTCAGCCATGCCTCCGTAGTTCCCCTCACTCCAGAATTCTAGAAACTGGCATACAGTATGTTCGGGCGTGTCCGCATCTGCATTAAAACTTTGATTGAGTTGCTGTAGGTATTCTTCTGATACCTCTCTTGGAGACCAGTCTGCTACGGCTTGCTTGAGCTTTTCCGTCTTAGTCATCGTGTCAATGATCTCACGAAATGTAGGTGTGCGCGTTTCTTTCTCGAAGGCTTTGCGCCGATCTGGTTCTGATTTCTTTGCGGATATCCAATCCCGAACAACAAAAAGGAAGCACCACGATTTTGCGGCAACAACTATATTGTCATAGCCGAGGTCCATCCCATGGAGGATACCGTTTCTATATGGAAAGGCTATCTTCTCAGTGCGAGTCCTTTTCCGGCTGCGCTGGAAGATTCCCTTTATGTCGTTAATAGCACCGTCGGCGGTCGTAAGTGAATCCCAGGCATCTAGGCTGATGCCCTCGGCGTGTAAGCCTTTGCCTATTGCATCGTTCACCGCCCCGTCCATAATCATGAGAAGAAGCGGGACGACGGCGTGGTATCTCTTTGCCTTGTAGTCTTCCAGCGCAAGCTCAATGAATTTTCTTCTAATTTGCAGTTCTTCTACGCCGTTAAAGAAAAACATCTTGTCGGTTATGTTGTCTGGTCCGTAGTAGTCCAGAAGTATCTTCGTCGCTGCGTCACTTCCCTTCGCTTCATATTCATCAACAATCTGCTTGAGCGAAGAAAACTCAAAAGTGTCATGAGCGAGCCATCCTTCCTTCGACAAATAGCGATTGAACTTCGAGGGGTACTCTGTGTACTCCTTCATTTTCTCACACATGTCGTCGTAATGGGTCTGTAGCTCCGCGATTTTCTTGCTCCCCAAGCCGAGAAAACCAAGAGCCTTATTAGCGCCAAGGATTAACTTGAAGGCGCTCATTTGCTCCCTCATATGCTTTATGCTAGGGGTCTCTTCAATGCTCATCCGGCATCACCATTTTCTACGGCGAACGCTGCTGGTCTGGGGCCGAGGTACGAGGTCCCTAGAACCAGCTTGTTAGCTCTCATCCAACTTGATTGCAACTGACGCTAAGGCTTGACAAACAGAATCAATGCAGATTGTCCAACCGTCTCTTGGTGATTGAGGGGTTGAAGATGCTCCCATCAGTTGAAAGCTGTTATCTAATTCAAGACTTCCTATATGTGCGGCTCCCTGACGAAGTCCATTGAGACCTCTGAGTGGAGCAGTGATTAATCGTGCCTGTTGTTCATCAATTCCTTTAGCGATCAAACACTCTTCTAGAATTTTGATTTGCCGATACTTTTCATTAACTGTTCCCCCAAGAGATTCCCACACTGAACGAAGAGGCTTGAGCCGCATGGTTTCGATTATCCAACCATATAGGATCTTTGCGAGTTGTGCAACTTCAGAAAATTGATTCAGAATAGGACCAACGCTTAACATTGATAACTCTTTTGTGGATGGTTCAGTCTTCCTAAACAACTCAATTGAATGCTTCACATTGAGTACCATAGCAATCTTCTTTCTTGCTTCGCGCACTAATTCAATTACTCCAGGTGAATGAGGTGGTTGTTGCTGCATTCTTGTTTGGAACAGTTCATCACAGAGTTCACCACTAGGCAAGGAGGAGAAGGACGCCCAGTAGGATTGTTCTGGTGATGGAAGATTGGCAATATCTGGAGCGAAGGCATTAACCAACCCCTGAGAGTTTATTCCTACATCCACAGTACCTCTATCTCCTGGCAACGAGGCGATGCCCCAATTACGCATATGGAAGGATACGTGATACCCAGGAACCTGTAGATATCTTTGAAGCACCTCTGGACGGAACCATAGGTATCCGTAGATTCCGATGCCTTTCTCTATATAGTTTTGGAGAAAGGTGTTTTCAGGAAGGCGTTCTCGCTTGCCCTCGTCATTGATAATGAAAGACGGCCTTTCAGCTTTATCCGAAGAAGAGGATCCAAAGTAATGCCAAGGGCTTCGATCGTATCGTGGCTTGTCATAGGGCTCGATAACAATGTTCCGATGAAGAATTGAACGCCCTCGGAAGAAGGAATGATGTGTAAAATCTGGTGTATGCACATTTGTTGATATACACGCAAGCTCCCCGATCTCATATTCCTCGACTGCGGGGATCTCTAGCGCATCCTCAGTCGATGCATTGGCAAAGCGATCCGCTACAATTGAGATCACTAAACCCATTTGTTTCTCCGCTAGAAAGTCTCGCAAGTAATCGCGGTGAATAGTCACCCTTGCAGCCGGATCATATAAGTCGTACTTTTCAACAAATGTCTCTGCCACAATGATATTGTCGAGTGGGTGATAGTATCGGTTGTTTTCTCTTTCCTCAAGGGCATGATAAAGCCGAAAATCTTGGCTTGGTTTAACAATCAAATGCTTGGAAACTGGATGGCGAAGTATTGAGGTAATAGAATAACACTTGATATCTCCAAAGTGCGAGCAAGTTCCAAAATCGAATTTGTCATCAAAGTTCCAGCCAGGATCAAAATTGAAATAATCGGGCGATTTGATTTCAACTACCGAAGATGCAAGTTGATCTATTGGAATAAGCGCTGACCGAATTAACCATTCTTCTTTCCGCCATTCTGGTGAATCGAAGGTACCCTCTTCCTGCACAAGGAAGCGATCTACGGTAATTGTCTGTCCGGCGCTAGGATTGTACTGTGGTTGATTCATATCCGCATACTGAAACCAATCCCTAAGAGTGATTGAAGGCATAACGTCTTGAAAATCCTAACTATCTTCAAAAACTGTCTGTTTTATGGTCTGGCTAACAAGATATTATATGCTTTTCCTGATAACACCGGTTATGGTATTCTCGAAATCAATAATTGACAACAAAAATGTAGTTCCAATGCGGCCCCGCGCAGCGGATTTGCACTCCGTCCCCTTGAGTGTTCCACAAACGGCGAACACGCCGGAGAGCCTTCACCTTTGGCTGCAAAAATCGGGGTGTAACCGCTAAGGTCAACATATACTGCAGAAGTAAGATTTTCAAGAAAGAAATCATTAAATTTTTAGAACTTTCGACAAGCTCAGGACAGGCTCTGCTCATTGCAGGCTATTGCTCAGGACAAGTATCGAACAAGTAATGGTGAATATCGAAGGGAAGAGGAGAAGAGGGTAAGAAGGAGAGAAGGTGAGAGGGTAAGAAGGTGAGAAGGTGAGAAGATGAGAGGGTAAGAGCATTTCTGCCCCCCGGCAGACAAGAAAGCAGGCACGAGATGAGTTTTGAGTGTTGAGTGTTGAGTTTTGAGTTGAGGAGGCCTGTAAACTAGTTTTGAGTTTTAAGTGTTGAGTTTTGAATTAAGGAGGCCCGTGATTTAGTTGTGAGTGTTGAGTGTTTAGTTTTGAGTTGAGGAGGCCCTTCGGTCGATTATTTGAACAGACCCTTCGACTGCGCTCAGGGTGACAATTCGTACTGTGTATAGAGGTTTGGGGAGTCAAGGAGAAGCGTGAATATATCTATTTTTTCTCCCTTTATAAACAAGTCGCAACAGCTACAATGTTAATATGAAAACGTTTTATGTCTATATTATGGGCAGTAAATCGGGTACGCTATACGTAGGGGTGACAAGTGATATTAAGAAAAGAGTTTACGAACACAAAAACCATTTGATGCCCGGCTTTACGGATAAATACAATATTGACAGGCTGCTGTATGTTGAAACAATAAGGGATGCTTCTTCAGCTATTAATAGAGAAAAACAAATTAAGGTTTGGAAACGTGAAAAAAAGGTGGCCCTTATCGACTCGATTAATTCTGCATGGAATGATCTTAGTGAAGATTGGTACAACTGTTGACAACTTTTTGGCGGCTGCTTCGCAGCAGAATTTTAAATAGACCCTTCGGCTGCGCTTCGCTCCGCTCAGGGTGACGGTTAATGCAGTATTTCTACCGAAGGCCAGCTTTTAAATGATTAATGATAAATGATTAATGATTACTTGACCACTAAGGGGTGAATTATTGATTGTTGTGATTGAGGAGTGGATTTGAGATTTTTTTTAAGATTTCAGGTTGGATGGTTGGGGAATTCGTATTTCGTATTGCGTATAGCGAATAGTTAAATGACCCCTTCCTACCGATGGCATAAATTACGGTCGTTGCTCTGTAATGGAATTATAGAACCAGCATGGCCTCAGTGACGGCTTGTGAGGTTCAAATCGCATATAAGCATATCCAGGCAGGCACATGGGATTGCCCCTACACGGGGATGAAGTTTTTTCGGATTTTTATTGACGGCTGGTTTTTGGGATTTATAATAGGCTTTAGTTTTGGAAAGAACAATTTGCGAGATAAATGAAAGGAAAAAGAAGGTTTTATAATCGAAGAGCAAAAATAATTTAAGCGAGGTAGTAATTCACTGAGTTTTCAGACGTTTCGACTCAAACCAGCAGTTTGGATGCAGGAACGTTTGGGAGGCTCGGTGCTCTTTGTTCGTACAAAGGGCACCGCTGCTTTTGTATAGTGAATCTGTACAATGCAACGGCCCTTTGGGAAAGTCTATAGAGCATCGCGTGCTTTCACGTCCTGCAAAGGCTCTGCTGGGCCTGAGTCGAGCGTGAGGCCGCGATGCTTTATTTGTATCTGCACTGCGGGATAATCGGAATGTTACGAACAGTGAAAGGGAGTACGTATGCGCGCAGATATATTAGAAAGTGAGCCATTCGGACGTATGAAGCTGGAGGCTGTCGATGTTAAGTATGCTCTGTTTTTGTGCCTTCAGTATGTGCATGAGACCGAGGAAGCGGCGGAGATGCTGATTTATGTGCTTTTGTGCTCGGCAACTCTGGCTGAATATATGGATGCACAGGAAGAGATTTTCGATGTTATCGATTGTATGGCCGAGGTGATTGGTAAGGACTACGAGGTCGAGGGCCAGTATGGGCCAATGGATGTTTTCGGGCTGCTCGAGAAGGGTGTGGGTCGTGTTCTTTTCGAGAATATGATTGGGCCGGCAAGGACAGGGGCCGAGGAGTATGAAGTTATCAGTGCGAAAAAGCAATTAGCCGAACATCTGGCGTTGTTCAGAACGGGAAGCGCTGTTGTGTTCGATGAGGCGGAGGAATATCTAAGGCAGTCAGGCAGGTATTTCGAGAGGCGGTTTTTAGAGATATTGTCGAGGATTTTTTCGATTCGGCTGTCAGCAACGAACACGAATGTGAATTGATGCTCGATGCGATTCAGCAGCCATTATCCAGCCTGGTAACAGCCGTATATACTCTATTGATAATCGATAACATAAATACAATAAACTTAATTTTTGACCGCTCCCTTACGTTCGGGGCTCTGTTCGGTCGCGGCTCCGTATATTTGCGGCCCTGGACAGCCGGGGCCCAGATTTTTGAGTTTTTACAACGGCAAAACAGGTTTAGTTTAGTCGAGCCATTCGTCATCGGGGTCGAAGGCGGGTATTGAGACGTTGAGGATGCGCATCTTTCCTACGGCGCGATGCCGGCAGCCGGGCTTGATAAATATAGCGATAAAGGGCTTTACCGGAATTAAGCGGCCGTCAAGCTCCATTTGACCAGAGCCTTCGAGGACAAGGTAAACCTCTGTCAGCTTTTTATGATAATGCACCTGTGAGTCGGCTTCGATATTGACTATGTGCATGGTGGCAGTGGGATTTTCGGGTGAAACGAAGGCCCGGCGTGAAAAGCCGCACGGACATCTTACGGCATCAATCTCGTCAAAATTCGCAATCATGTAGTTTGCCATAATTTACTCCCTAAAAACAGCATCCGACCGGACTTCCCTGAGACCAAAACTAAAAATTATTGAAATCGCAACCGGTCTGGTGTATATTCTGCTCAAAACAAGCGATTTAATCAAAGCATTTATAGCCTGTAGAACAAATTAAATAAGTAAATGAGTGGATGAGTGGATGGGTATACCTGTTTTACGGAAAAAAAGTCTGTGAGAAAGGAAACAAATGGAAAAACTGTTCGATGTTAAAGGTAAAGTAGTTGTTATTACCGGAGGCGGAGGTGTTCTTTGCGGTACGATGGCCCGGGCACTCGGTAATGCGGGGGCAAAAGTCGCCGTTCTGGATTTAATTGAAACGGCCGCAGAAAAGACCGCCGACGAAATCAAATCCAAGGGCGGGCGGGCAGTTGGAGTTAAATGTGACGTATTAGATAAAAAAAGTATAGAAAGTGCTCACAAGGAAATCAAATCGGAGTTCGGCAAAATCGACATATTGATAAACGGGGCCGGCGGGAACAAAAAAGAAGCCACTACGTCACCGGACCTTTCTTTTTTCGATTTGCCAAGTGAAGCCGTTAGGTTTGTTTTCGACCTGAATTTTCTTGGCACTTTACTACCGACGCAGGTTTTCGGTAAAGAGATGGCTGAAAACGGTTCGGGAATCATTCTTAATATTTCCAGTATGAATGCCTTTCGTCCATTAACCAAGATACCGGCATACTCAGCGGCCAAAGCAGCGGTGAGCAACTTTACACAGTGGCTGGCCGTACACGTCTGTCAGAATTATTCCAAGGAAATCCGCGTCAACGCCATTGCGCCTGGATTTTTTCTTACAGAACAGAACCGATTCCTGTTGACCGATGAAAAAACCGGAGAACTGACCACTCGCGGCAGCACAATAATCTATCATACACCCATGGGCAGATTCGGTGAGCCGGAAGAGCTGATTGGAACGGTCATGTGGCTGTTGAGCGATGCGGCAAAATTCGTTACCGGAATTGTGGTTCCTGTTGACGGCGGATTCTCGGCCTTTAGCGGAGTCTGAGCAATTGATTAATGATTATTGATAATTGATTATTATCCCTGTTTTCGCAGAGATGATAATATTATTGATGAATAATGATTTATCAGGAGTATTAATGGCTGATGTTGATCCGGCGCAAGCATTAAAAGACTTCAAGCCAAGACACAAGTTTTTCGTCGGCATTGATTCTGACGGCAGTGCATTCGATACGATGGGAATTAAGCAGCGGGAATGTTTCTGTCCGTGGCTGATTGCCTATTTCGGCCTGCAGCCGGTAGCCGAGGCGGCACGTGAATGCAAGGATTTCGCCGATTTATTTTCCAAGACCCGCGGCGGCAACCGGCACAAAACAACTAAACGCATCATATCGGAGCTGCTGCCCAATCATCCGATGACCAGGGCCAGAAATTTTAAGGTCCCGCAGTACCGGCATTACTTTGCATGGGTCGACGCGCCTGACAGCCTACTGAGCAATGACGGTCTGAGGCAGACGATTGATAAGGCAACTGATTCGGAGGTGAAAAAAGAACTGGAACATGTGCTTGCCTGGAGCGAACGGGTAAACCGGGCCATCGAAGAAATCGTAAAGGACATGCCGCCGTTTGCTTTTGTGCGTGAGAGCCTCGAGAAAATCCAGCCGGTGGCGGACGTTATCGTCGTATCGGGAACGCCGCGTGAGGCGCTCGGGCGCGAGTGGGAAGAACACGACATTGCCAAGTACGCAGAGATTATAGCCGGCCAGGAAATGGGGGAAAAGGCCCAGCACCTTGAGTATGCCACAAAAGGAAAGTATGAAAAGAACCATGTACTGATGATTGGTGATTCGCCCGGTGACTTGAAGGCGGCAAAGGCAAATGACGCCCTGTTTTATCCGATCAATCCGGGCGATGAGACAAAATCGTGGAAGAGGTTCCATGATGAGGCGTTTGACAAATTTATGAACGGCGAGTATGCCGGTGAATACGAGGCAAAAGTAATTGCAGAATTCGACACATATCTGCCCGAACTGCCCCCATGGGAAAGGAAGGAGTGATTGAAGTGAAAGCTCTCGTTTTAAGGTCACCGGAGCAGCTCGAATTAATGGATGTTCCGAAGCCGG
>CAZZAX010000052.1:0-9798 GCA_964653075.1 uncultured Pirellulales bacterium | reverse complement strand
GCTCTCGTTTTAAGGTCACCGGAGCAGCTCGAATTAATGGATGTTCCGAAGCCGGAGCTTTCGGCGGGACAGGTACTCGTTAAAGTCTCCAAATGCGGTATCTGCGGCAGTGATGTACGTTACTTCCACGGCGAGAATCCCTGGGCCAAGCAGACCCTCGGTCGTCATATCGACAATCCGCCGAACATCATCCTCGGTCATGAGCTTACGGGTATTGTGCACGAGGTCTTCGATAAATCCGATTCCCATCTTCTTGGCAAGCGTGTCGGTATTAATACTTTTATTACCTGCGGTAGATGCGGCTTCTGCCGGAACGGGCAGGAAAATCTTTGTGACAACACAAAACACCTCGGCCATGGGCAAGGGTGGGGCAAAATGGAATTTTACCCCGGCGGGATGGCGGAGTTTTGCCCCGCTTTCGCAAGCCAGATCTATGAACTACCAGAGAATGTTACCGACGATCAGGCTACTTTCTTCGATCCTCTGATTGCGGCTATTCACGCCGTTGATGTAGGCCGGCCCAAACCGCTGGACAAGGTTGCCGTGCTCGGCGCCGGTCCGATAGGCCTGCTGATAGCCCAGCTTGTCAAGGTTTACGGGGCGAGTCATACCTTTATTACCGACATTGCCGCTGAGAATGTTGCTATCGCTGAAAAGGTCGACGTCGATTATCCTTTGAATCTCAGCAGCAGCTCGAAGTGCCTATACGAGCTTGTTATGGAACAAACGAATTCGTTGGGCGTTAATGTTGCCTTTAACACGGTGGGTACATCAGCAAGTATTCTCGAATCGCTGCAAATACTGAAAAAGGGGGGCACTCTGGTTTTAATGGCCGCGAAGGAAGATGAGCTTAACATTCCATCACTGCTGCTAAGCGGAGAACGGACGATAAGAACATCCTCGAACGCAATGTACACAGATTTTCCGCGGGTTATCGAGTTGGTATCAACCGGACAGGTGAAGGTGGAGCCGTTAATTACGCACCGATTCAATTTGTCCGACGCCCTGAAGGCCTTCGAGGTGGCGTGCAATAAGGGCAAAACCGGAGCGGTGAAGGTGATTATCAATTGCCGGCTATGAACGCATTAATCAGCGAAATCGATACAACCGAGGTCGAGGCCGGGCGCCTTCAAATCCGGTGGACGGGGCAGGAAGGATTCGTATTCAAGTCGCGGGGGCAAATTATCTATATCGACCCGTATCAGATAATGGAACATGGCGGTTCTATTGGTTTTCCAAGGGAGAAACAAGATGGAACTCAAGGGTAAAATTGCATTAGTTACAGGATCGAGCCGGGGCATCGGCAAGGCCATCGCCGGTGAGCTGGCCTGCGAGGGATGCACATTAATTGTTCACGGCTCGCGAGAGTCCGAGGCTCTGAGCACTTCCTTCGAAGAGGTCAAAAAGTTGAGTCCTGATTCCATAATGGCTACAGCGGAGTTTTCAAGGCCCGCAGAGATTGACAAAATGTTTTCGCAGATAAAGGAAACTTTCGCCGGACTGGATATACTCGTAAATAACGCGGCCACACAGAACCCCGCTCCTGTTCTGGAGCTTAAGCAAGAGGACTGGGACAGAGTTCTTTCGGTTAATCTGAAGGCGCCTTTTTTGTGTGCTCAGCACGCAGGCAGATTGATGCGCGATAAAAAGGCCGGCGGAAAGATTATTAATATCAGCTCGGTTCACGCCTATGACGCCCGGCGATACTATGCCCACTACAGTGCCGCAAAGGGGGCCCTTGAAACACTGACAAAGTCTCTGGCGCTGGAATTGGCAGAGTTTAATATTCAGGTGAATTCCATCGTGGCAGGGGCCATTGCCACCGAACTGACACCGACGGACAGACAGGAGAAATTTCTGGTTTCGATACCGGCAGGCAGAATCGGCACAACGGAAGAAATCGCCCGGATTGTTACTTTCCTGAGTTCGAACAAGTGCGATTATCTAACGGGGGCCAGTATAACCGTCGATGGCGGGCTGACAATGGGATTCTGTGCAAGCCGTCCCGATTTATGAAAAACCCAAGCACAAAAATATATAACAGGTCGAGAATTTGACTCATAAAGTAATTACTTAGCGCATCGCAGGCCGGGCACTAAATTTAAGATTACAATCCAAGTCCTTTTGCAATCCCGTCTCCATAATCCTTATCAGCTTTCCGGAAGTGAGCCAACATTTTCTCCTGTAACTCTTTCGGGACTTTTTTCAGGCTGTTAGCGATATTCTGAACCAATCGCATCTTTTCATCAGACGGCAAAAGCCGGAACAGATTGCCAGGTTGAATGTAATCATCATCCACACCACGTTTCTGGTCATATCGATCCGCATCGCCGGAAATCTTCAGCGGCGGCTCAGCATAAGCAGGATCGGCCTTCGGCCCTCCAAAACTGTTCGGCTCATAGTTCACTGATGAGCCGGCGTTACCGTCGAAGCGCATATAGCCGTCTCTTTGATAATTGTTCACAGCGGCTTTGGGGCGGTTGATCGGGAGACTCTCGTAGTTCACGCCTAAGCGATATCGATGCGCATCGGCGTAGGAGAAGATGCGTGCCTGGAGCATCTTGCACGGAGAGAATGAAATGCCGGGCACCACATTTGCAGGAGAGAAGGCCGATTGCTCAACTTCTGCGAAGTAGTTTTCCGGATTCCGATTCAGTTCCATTTGGCCGACCTCAATCAGCGGATAATCTCCATGGGGCCATACCTTGGTTAGATCAAAAGGATTCCAACGATAATTTTCTGCGTCGGCTTCCGGCATTACCTGGACGTAGAATGTCCACTTGGGGAACTGCCCACTTTCAATGGCCTCAAATAACTGCCGGGTATGATAGTCCGGATCCTCGCCAACGATACGATCAGCTTCTTCCTGCATCATGCACTGGATACCCTGTTGGGTCTTGAAGTGAAACTTAACCCAGAACCGTTCATTTTTTGCGTTGATAAAGCTGTAGGTGTGGCTGCCGTACCCGTTCATATATGGAATTCCTTTGGGGATGCCGCGATCCGAGAACAGGATAGTAACCTGATGCAGAGATTCGGGTACTTGAGACCAGAAATCCCACCACATAGTATGGGATCTCAAATTGCTCTGTGCCATTCTTTTCTGGGTATGGATAAAATCCGGAAACTTCATGGCATCCCGTATGAAGAAGACGGGAGTATTGTTCCCTACCATGTCCCAGTTGCCCTCTTCGGTGTAGAATTTCAAGGCAAAACCCCGGACATCTCTAACAGTATCAGCCGAGCCTTTTTCCCCCGCCACGGTAGAAAAGCGGCCAAACATCTCGGTTTTCTTGCCTACCTCGGAGAATATTTTGGCCTTCGTGTACTTCGTAATATCCCTGGTTACAGTGAAGACGCCGTGGGCGCCGGCGGCCTTGGCGTGAACGACACGTTCCGGAATCCTCTCACGGTTGAAATGTGCCAGCTTCTCAAGCAGAACATGGTCCTGCATCAACGTTGGGCCGCGCTGTCCTGCAGTAAGCGAATTCTGATTGTCGTTGACGGGAATACCGGCTGCGGTAGTTAATTTTTTCTCTTTCATTTCTATTCTCCTTTCTTTGAATGGCCCTGTGATACTCTACAAGGCACAAAACTGAATGCGACTACTTCCTAAATACAAATAATTCTGATTCAATTTTAAAAAAACACCTCAATTCTTTTTAAGACATCCATCACATGCCCCCTCCAGTACAACTTTGATATTTGACACATTATACTTCTTTTTGATTCCATGGGGAATCTTGAGCTTTCCGAAAATATCCCCGTAAAGATCCACGATTTTATTGCATTTTGTGCATCTGAAATGATGATGAGGCTCTGTGTCGGGATCATACCTCTTTGCCTCACCGTATCCTTCTACGACATGTATGACCTCTATTTCGGAAAACGTCGAGAGAGTTCTATATACAGTATCGATGGCAATATCGGGGAAGGATACCCGAACACGATTAAAAATATTCTCAGCAGAGGGATGATCGGTTGACTCAATTAGTGCCTTGTAGATAGCAAGACGCTGTGGGGTCATGCTAAGGCCATTCTGCTTGCACTTCTTTCGAAACAGATTCAGCAGCTTTTCGGTATTTTTACTCTGCATTTTATAATTTTTTAGTGTCAATAATTCTGCGAATTGTTAGCATATAAGAATTATTCGGATTTATCAATAATAAAATTCAGATTTTTTTACGATAAGCGACAAAAAGGTTCATAGAGAAAGCCTGGACTAATCCTAACAGCCTATTAAGAGCATTAGGCCGTGCCAAGCCCTCCAGAAATAGCACCATTTTCGGTCGTAAACCACTAAATCCGGGTACAACCGCATAACCCATGATCTGTTAATTTCGAAAAAAACCGATTTCATAAATGCTATATTAGCAAAGCATTACAAAAAGCACAAAAATGGTAACCTTTTCAACGAATATTTGTCTGCAATACCATCCGGGAAAGACTTAACACATATTGGATATTGCATTCAAGAGGCGGGTATATATAATGTGTTAAATTAGAGTGCGAAGCCTTTTCTCAGAACATACAGGATGGGAAATGATAATCGAACGACAAAATAAAACCGGTTCCGTAGAAATAATCGAGGCGGGCGAGGCAGTCGCCGAGCTCTTTGCACAAAGCGACTACACCGGCAAGCAGATTCTGGTGATAATTCCCGACAATACGCGTTCGGGACCTATAGGGGACGTATTTAAGCTCATTTACGATTGTCTGGAGCGAAAGGCAAAGGCCGTAGATTGCCTGGTAGCGCTCGGAACACATCAACCTTTGAGTGAAGAGCAAATCTGCACAAGACTTTGTATGACAGCAGAGCAGCGCAGAAGTAAATACGCACCGGTCAAGTTTTTCAACCACGAATGGGAAAAAACCGAGACTTTCACATCCATAGGGCGGATTTCTGCAGATGAAATCGAGAAAATAAGCGGCGGTTTGTTTAGCGAAGAAGTAGATGTAGCCATAAACAAGCTGATTTTCGAATACGATGAATTTTTTATCTTAGGGCCTGTATTTCCTCATGAGGTTGTGGGTTTTTCCGGCGGCCATAAGTATATTTTCCCGGGAATTGCAGGGGACGATATTATTCATTTTTTCCACTGGCTTGGCGCCGTGATAACAAATCCTCTTATCAACGGCAATAAATGGACAGCGACACGGCAAGTTGTTGAAAAAGCGGCCTCTTTTATAACAATGCCGCACAAGCTGTTCGCTATCGTAGCTCTCGAAGAGGAGCTTAAAGGAATCTTTATCGGTGAGACGGCCGGGGCGTGGGAAAAGGCCGCGGAGTTGTCCGAGCAGGTGCATATTACATACAAAGATAAATCATACAATACGATTCTCGGCATCGCACCGGAGATGTACGACGATATCTGGACGGCGGGCAAGGTGATGTACAAGCTCGAACCGATACTCGCAGACGGTGCAACGCTGATTATTTACGCCCCGCACATTACTGAGATATCCTATACCCACGGCAAATGGCTGGATAAAATCGGTTATCATACCCGCGATTATTTTCTCAAACGCATGGAGCAGTTCAAAGGCATCCCCAGAGGAATTATCGCCCACTCCAGCCATGTAAAGGGTATCGGTACTTACATCGACGGCGTTGAAAAACCGCGGGTCAACGTGATACTTGCGACGGGAATCGACAAAAAGCGGTGCGAAAAGGTAAATCTCGGTTATATGAACCCTGATGAGGTGAATATAGGCGAGTATGAAAATAAAGAAGACCAGGGAATTCTGGTCGTTCAGCACGCCGGCGAAGTACTGCATCGATTGAGTAATGGGTATATACCGACGATTCCGAACGAATAAAACAAATACGAAACAATATCAAGTGAACTAAAGTGCATAAAATTCGAAGTGCCTAAAGTTTTTAATTAATATTAGTTCATTTCAGGCATTTTAATATGAAATGTGACTGGTTTTAAGGAGTAACAAGAAATGGCAAAGGCAGACATCGGCCTAATAGGCCTGGCGGTAATGGGTGAGAACCTGATTCTGAACATGGAAAGTAAGGGCTTTACAGTGGCCTGCTTCAATCGTACGGTATCGAAGGTGGACAACTTTATAAACGGCCGTGCGAAGGGCAAGAAAATCATCGGCTGTCATTCTATCGAAGAGCTTGCAGAAAACTTAAAAAGCCCTCGTAAGATTATGTTAATGGTCAAAGCCGGAGCGGCGGTCGATTCATTCATCGAAAAGGTTCTGCCCCATCTTGATGACGGTGATATCATCATTGACGGCGGCAATTCACACTTTCCAGATACTATCCGACGGACCGAGTACGTCGAGAGCGAGGGCAAACTCTATATCGGAACGGGCGTTTCAGGCGGTGAAGAAGGGGCACTTTTAGGGCCTTCGATTATGCCGGGAGGCTCACCAGAAGCCTGGGAGCACATCAAGCCTATCTTTCAGGCCATCTGCGCCAAGACCGAAGACGGCGAGCCATGCTGCGACTGGGTGGGTGAGAACGGGGCCGGACACTTCGTAAAAATGGTACACAACGGCATAGAGTACGGCGATATGCAGATGATATGCGAGACCTACCAGATGATGAAAGAAGGCCTGGGAATGACCAATCAGGAAATACACGAGTCTTTCGCCGAATGGAACGAGGGCGAATTAAACTCGTATCTTATTGAAATCACCCGGGACATTCTTGGCCATAAGGACGAGGACGGCAATGAGGTTATCGACCTTATCCTCGACACAGCCGGCCAGAAAGGGACAGGCAAATGGACCGCCATTGAAGCGTTGAATCTCGGCCAGCCCCTTACACTCATCGGTGAGGCTGTCTTTGCCCGCTGTTTGTCGGCCTTGAAAGAAGAGCGCGTTGCGGCATCCAAAGCTCTATCAGGCCCGAAGCCAAAATTCAGCGGTGATAAAAAGGCCTTCGTCAGCGACCTGCGGCAGGCCCTGTACGCGTCGAAAATCGTTAGTTATGCCCAGGGTTACCAGCTTATGCGCGCCGCCGCGGCAGAACACAACTGGAACTTAAACTACGGCGGGATCGCCCTAATGTGGCGAGGCGGCTGCATAATCCGCTCGGTCTTCTTAGGCAAAATCAAGGAAGCCTTCGACAAGAACCCCGATTTGACCAACCTGCTGCTGGACCCGTTCTTTAAGGATGCCGTCGAAAAAGCACAACCGGCCTGGCGAAACGTCGTTACCACAGCGGTGCAAATGGGTATTCCGATACCGACTACGAGCTCGGCCCTGACTTTTTACGATGGTTACCGTCACGGGCGACTTCCGGCTAATCTTTTGCAGGCCCAGCGTGATTATTTCGGCGCCCATACCTACGAACGTGTCGATAAACCGCGAGGTGAATTTTTCCACACGAACTGGACGGGACGAGGCGGAGAAACCGCAGCTTCGACATATACTGTGTAATGGTGGAGATTATCTCTGGTTAAAAACACTTTACGGAAGTAGTCCGTGGATTTGGTTCCATTACAGGTATATTTTCGCCGAATGGAAAGCGAGCGAGGCAAGACAATAGTACAATGGAATACGGCTTTTATCTTCGCTGGGTTAGCCCCGGCTTTGGTTTAAGCGGGAGAGTCTTGTGTTAACCCGGCTGTTGTCTTTCTGCGGCTACTGAAATCTCCTACATTAAATGTTTCCTCCGCCAACTCCATCTTGACGATTTGTGACGGCGGCAAAGCCAGGAAATGGCTGCCCTTCGCGGCCTCGAAATCCCAGATATAATAACAATCCAGGTCATCTCCTTCAATCTGCCCTTTACTGTAATGCAACGGAGCACATTGCCTGAGAAGGTTCTGATGATTTTTCCTGCAGAAAAAGGTCAATTTAAGCCTTCTCTTCTGTTCAATTCCCTGAACAAAAATATCGTGGTCACTATGCACAGAAATCACCCCTCAAAAATGCCACCGAAGACACGGAAAATCCATTTTTCCGCGTCCTCGGCATGCTCCGCACCTACATTTTTAATATAACAAATCGACAGCTTCACCATAGAGCATACGAGCACGCACCATTTATAAACCGGATTTGACTATAAATGAGGCGTTTCTCGGAGATTAAATGTTGATTAAAAAAACGGCAGATTTTAAAAATTTTTTTTTTCGAGCAGTGAAACCTCGATGTAAAGCTCACTTTCCACGATATAAGAAAATCCGCCGCCTATACTCAATATTGACCTTGCCAAGCGATTCGGGTATTATTTCAGATAAAGCCAAATTGGCCATAATTATGAAGATAATCGGTTAATATGAAGGGAATATACTATGTATAAAATCTTTATGCTAATCGCGATACCGGCGTTAATAATCGGGTGGATAGCATACTGGCTATGGATGCGCAAGATAATTGAGGAAGAGAAAAAACAACCCAAAAAACAATCTCAGCGTCTTAAAAAGACCAAGAGCGAAATTTCCGAGTGGGCACAAAAAATGGCAGATTTTAAAAAACCCGAGATTAAGAAACCACCAGACCAATATGAACAAAACAAACAAGAGTAGCTAATCCACAGGAACCATCAAAAGATACGAGGAAAACAAATGGCCAAGCAATTTCTAACGGAAGATTTCCTTTTGCAAACCGAAACCGCGAGGAACCTCTACCACGAACACGCAGAGAAGATGCCAATCTATGACTATCACTGCCACCTGCCGGCCGACCAAATCGCCGCCGACCATCATTTTGAGAACCTTACACAGGCCTGGCTCTACGGCGACCATTACAAATGGCGTGCAATGAGGGCCAATGGAACATCGGAAAAATACATTACCGGCAACGCAGATGATTATGAAAAGTTCGAAAAATGGGCCCAAACCGTTCCTTATTGTATCCGAAATCCGCTTTATCACTGGACGCACCTTGAGCTGAAAAATCCCTTCGGCATTAAAGACAAGCTATTAGGCCCTGAGACCGCAAAGGAAATTTACGAGAGTTGCAGCGAGATGTTAAGAAGCCCGGAATTCAGCGTCCGCAATATAATGCGTAAAGCCAATGTAAAGTTAGTTTGCACAACCGAAGGGCCGCTCGAATCATTGGAGTATCATAAGAAAATTCGCGCCGATGGTTTTGAAATCAAAGTTCACACGGCATTTAGGCCGGACAAGGCAATGGCCGTAGAGGACATTACAGCCCTGAACGTATTTATCGACAAGCTCGAAGAAATCTGTGATATGGAAATAGCCAATTTCCACTTTTATATTGAAGCAATCCGCAGGCGTCACAACTATTTCCATGAAAACGGCTGCCGGCTTTCCGACCACGGCTTAGATACGGCTTACTCCGAGGATTACACTGAAAAAGAAATCGAAAAGATATTTATTAAGATAAGGTCAGGCAAAGATTTGGATTTGCCGCAGTGTCTAAAATTCAAATCAGCGATGATGTTCGAATTCGCCTTGTTAGACTACGAATCCGGCTGGGTACAGCAGCTCCACTTAGGGGCGCTTAGAAATAACAGTACACGGATGTTCAACACATTAGGTCCGGACATAGGATGCGACTCGATTGGTGATTTGGAGATAGCCGGACCGCTTTCAAAATTCCTCGACCGGCTGGAAAAGGGCAAAAAACTGCCCAAAACGATTCTCTACAACCTCAATCCGAAAGACAACGCCCTGTGTGCAACTATGGTCGGCAATTTTCAGGACGGCTCAGTGCCGGGAAAAATGCAATACGGCTCGGCGTGGTGGTTCCTCGACCAAAAGGACGGTATGACCGAGCAAATGAACGTTCTGTCTAATATGGGTCTGCTGAGCCGATTCGTCGGGATGTTGACGGACTCGCGAAGTTTCCTGTCCTATCCAAGAC
>CAZZAX010000051.1:0-35335 GCA_964653075.1 uncultured Pirellulales bacterium | reverse complement strand
ATTTTATAAGAACTATCATCGCTGCCGATCTTACGATCCGTATCGCCGTTCGGGAGGTAGTACCAGAAGTCAACAGCTACGGCCGGGAAATTATTTGTTTCCTTTATAATGTTCCACTTCTCAAAAATGAAAACATTGCCAAGGCCCTGGCTGTCATTTGGATTTGTCAGATTATAATCATTGAAAAGATATGGAATTCCAATTGCCAGATGATGGTCCTCAGCCCAGCCGTATTTTGTGCAGAGCACCGTACTTAGCTGTCTCTTTAATTGACCCGATGATCGGCCGTGATATTTGTCATCAGCTCCCCTGATCAGATTCCAGTCAAAATGCTGAACCTTGAGCGAAACAGATACATGGCCTTTTCCAACAGTTTTCGCACTCCTGGTTTTCGTAAAGAAACTCATACAATATTGACCGATCCAAGGATATAGTTCGGAATTTCCCAGTCCTGAGCCTTGCTGATTAGACTCGGAGCTTTGAGCTGTTACAGTGCAGGCAAACATTGATACCAGTAATATTAAAGCAAACTTCTTCATCATAAATACGCCTTCAGATAAGTTTCTCCCGCACTATTTTTCCTTCAGCATATTCTACTTTCATGTTTCTTCCATTTTTACCTCCTTTCATCCTCACTTCTTTTATTCCAATAAAAAAGGCGGGCAAGAGAATTTGTCTCTTTGCCCGCCGGCATTCGTGGCTCGATTTATTTCACGTTATCAAGTGCCAGGTTTTATCTTGGATTGTTTCAAAAGGCCCCAGATTGAGATCCACCTGCACCTGGTACTTGCCCTTGAAACCTTCTGGCACTCGCCATGAGTACCGGCATGTGCCGCCTCAACCATACTCGAATTTGCCAGAGGCAAGAACGTTCCCATCCTCATCGATAATCTTCACTCCTGGCGCAGAGGCTCTTTTGTTGTTTTGCGCTATCACATTGCGGTAATACTCACCGGCCTTACCGATAATATTAAAATCTATTGAGACTTTCGTACCGGTATAGAGGGCTTTGGTTTTAATCTGAAACGGCGGGCCTAATTTAAGGACTGTTGTGTCGTTGTTTTTCACTCTGATTGTTGAAAGCTCTCCCCACGGCCCGCGACTCTCAAGCTGCCACGTATCGCTGCCCTGCTGCATCAACACATTCAGCCATTGCGGCCTGTGCAAACGTGCACTTACTATGCTCGGCTGGACTTCTGAGCTAATCATTGTTTTACCAAGCCAACTGTTACTAAGCCGCAAGGTAGTAACAGCACCACCGGTATCAATCTTTATCAGGCCTTTCTTTTGCAAAGATAAAAATAACAGCAGAACCGCCCCCGCTATTATAGCAATGGAAATCCATATATCTCTCTTCTTCATATCTTGACTTCCTCTTTTGAACTTTCTGCATCGAAACTACATATTATGTCAAACCAGATGAAAAACACCAGGAAAAAGGCTCGGCAAGAGCGTTTTTTGTCTAACTGACATTTCCCATTTAAACGGTCGAGTCCCGTGATAAGCCATATATTAAAGATCATCTACGGGGTAGATTTTCTGGGCTGCCACTATGGTTTTCGACCGAAAAAGAACTTCCATCAGACGCTCTTGGTAAATCTCAATATGACTGATTCATAATAGCACACAATCTTAGGCCATCGTGGGTTGCATATTGCAATGAAAGGCAACAATCGAATATTGCAAATTACAATACAAAGCGGCTTTTGGGGGAAGTTTAATACATCTGCAAGTTCCTTAAGTGTTTATATCAGAACATGTTAATATTTTTTATTTCTGTGACAACTTTTCTGGTACATCGCTTGCTCAAGTATGGTTTGAAAGGTACTGCAATGAAAATAGCGATGGGAATATGGAATAACTGTGTTTCGGGCACCTTTGAATTTCTCACAGAATCTTGCTGATTCATATAAGGAACGGTTCTGGGACTAGCCTTTAAGAGATTTCATTTAATTTTGAGCCAATGAAAATTTTAAGAATAACATTATTAATGGCTGTCTTAATCAACCTGAAACCGGAAGTCATTCAACTTGACGAATTGGATGGACTAAACAAGGCAAAGTCTTCGAAACTGCCTAAACCCTTCGATGACGAGAAAGAGACGAAGGCTAAATACAGAACTGAATTCACATTCACAAAAGGTGAGACGCCGATACGTCTTCCTGTGACATTCAAAGGAAGGGAGTTTTGTTTTATGCTCGACACAGGAAGCTCTAACACAGTGTTTGACGTTTTATTTAAGCATGAGTTAGGAAAACCAAAAAGCCTTGTAGAGGTCAAAACAACGTCAGATTCGATGGTAGTTCAAACTTTTGACGCACTCCCAGCTTTTGTTGGTCCTTTCAGTATGCAGAATTGCGGTGAAGTAACGTGTTTGAACCTTAAGATACTTACTTTAATTGCTGGAAAGGAGATTAGCGGGCTTATAGGAATGAATTTCTTAAGTAAACATGTACTACAAATAGATTTTAATAATGGCAGGCTATTATTTCTTAAGATGCCAAGGGAAAAGAATTTTGACTGGAGAGAGGAATTTACAATCAGCTTCAATTCACTCGGATTGCCACAAATTAAAGGGAATGTACTTGGTTGTATCAAAGTGGACTTCACAATTGATACCGGTTCAAATACCACGGGCACTCTTGACGGAAGGATATTTGAAGAAATTCTCTCGAAGGAGAACTTAACAACATCCGAAACCTTAGCCTCAACACCCTCCGGTCTAGTTAAGAGCAAAACAGCTCGCATAGAAAATCTATCTATTGGTTCATTCAAGTATCATGATCTCATTTTTAGCGAGGGTGATGTGAATAATCTGGGATTGAATTTTTTGTCCCGTCACCTAGTCACCTTTGACTTTCCCAACAATAGAATCTACCTCAAGAAAGGCAAAGAATTTCTGAAGATGGACGAGTCAGACATGAGCGGTCTACATCTTCTTCGCATTTCAAACGAGACTGTGGTTCATTCAGTTGATAAAGGCAGCCCAGCGGCTAAAGCAGGGATTAGAGCTAAGGATATTATCCTCAAAGTGGGAGGTAAGAATGCAGATGATTATGAAATGTGGGCGATCAGACAGCTTTTAAGATGTGAGGATGAATATAAGATAACTATGGCAATTAAACATGATAATGATGAGCAAGAAATATCTTTTTTGCTTAGGAAGAAGATATGATACGTTGGTACACAACACTTCTTGAAGAGTCTACATCTAATTTGAAGGCTTATCATGCAGAAAGTAAATATCGAATTTTATGTCTGCTGTGGATTCCCTATATCCATCTCCTTGTACTCTTCTTGTATTTCAGCCAACTCTCACCAAAAGCGTCTTGAAGTATTCTCTCTTCGGCTATAACAAATACTACATGCATCAAAATTGCAAAGATGGGGATAACCACGTATGGTGTCAAAGATCCCATGAATATTGAGATACCAAAGAGAATCAACACGAATCCTAAGTACATCGGATTTCTTGTAATTCGAAAAATTCCACAGGTGATCAAGACCGTTGATACTTCAAATGGTTTGACCGTTGTTTTGTGCTTTTTGAACGCATTGTCAGCAATGAGGCTCGTCGAGAAACCCAATGTAAAAGGGATGGCTCCCAACAGATTCCATGGAAAAGGTATGATTTTCGAAGTTGAAAATAGGAAATGCAGAGCTAACATAAACAAAATAGACACATATAAATAAGTTGGTGGAAGAATTCTTTTTCTTTTCACAGTTGTATTATATTATTCGAGATAATTTATTTAAGCGAAGCCCTATAGAAGGATCTTGATAATTCGATTAGTTGACTGCATACAAGTTTGCTCTACAACGAAAATGATCCAAATCTTTAGGTTATTCTTGTTAACCAGTCCAAGAACAGTGAGCCATACAAAACAAATCCTCATAAGATTTGAGAAAAACTCGTACAAGCCCACTTTTAGAATGTATTGAGTCACGATTATCGTGGGTCCAAAGGTCGATAATCGGTTAATAAATATTTTTCGTCCTTTTTCTCGAAATATAGTATAAGTTTCTCTTTCGGAATTTTCCATATTTCTTTACCTGATGAATTAACGGAGACTTTCTCAACATGCGCTTTTATCTCAGGTGTCTTGAAAATGACAAATCTCCCATCATCTGTCTTAAGTCCCCTGAGGCGCCAGTAGTTTCTTTTGAGCCATTTTCCTGGAGCTTGGTGAATCAACGGACCACCTATAAAAGGATCTTCTTCAGATAAAATATTTTTTGGTTGGTTTTTACCAAAGACAAAAAGAAAGCGGTCACGAGCCGGTCGGGGACCGTGAAACCAAAGACAGAAGCCTGCTTCAGCCATTTCCTGCTTTACAGTTTTCGGCTGTATCTTTCTGTGATGGCTTGCCTCTCGCCGGGTTAGCGGTTTCTGAGCTTTGCGGTCAAGAACATAAACACACCCAGTTGATGTGAGTTTTTCATAAATCTTAGCCAGCAGAGTTTTCCCATGAAAAAGTAGGTGATAGCTATCTATAAAAAAAACAGCATCAATCGACCCAGCTGGTAGATTAGGATCACCATTCTCAGTAAGAACAGAAGGGAGAGAAATATCAGAGGAAAGCAACGGTCTCTCTTCTTTTTGTGTTGCCCATTCCTCTAAAACGACCTCCAGCCCTTCTCCAGAAGAGTTTTGAAGTATTGGAACCATCAATTTGCGTGCCTGTCCCAGGGCTACTATAACAGGATTCTTATAAGTACACGCAAGTGGAATGAATAGATGGGAATACTTTTCCTCCGGAATAGAAAGAAAAGGATCTGGATCACCGCTTGGATTTTCTAGTTCTTTTGGACGTTGAAATATGAGGACAAAGTCGTCTTTTGTATGCCAATACTGCTCAGCACATTCTATGAAAACAAACCCCTCTTCTCTTGCTTCTCTGGCCACCGTTGTTTCGGCAATCCAGAAATGCTTCTTTTCACGGAGTTCCCTAGGAACCCAGTCACGTAGCGTTCCACGCTGTCTATCAACCACCACGAGGTGGCCACCTTGTCTAAGCGCATGCCAGATCCCTTGTAACATCTCTCGGGGCTTTGCAAGATGGTGATAAACGTGATTCATATAGACAAGATCGACGGTATTTGAGGGTAAGCAGGGATCATCTGTGCGGCCAAGCACTGCACGAACCTGACTAAGATCTCTTTTCTTAGCCTCGGTCTTTAACATCTCTACGTTGTCTTTTACAATCTCCTCGGTGAAAACAAACCCTGTTTCACCAACAATCTCAGCAAAGACCCACGTGTCCCGGCCTCTCCCTGCCCCGATGTCGGCAATAACCGCACCTTCTCCCAGGCCAAGGTGAGAGACTATAGCACGAACTGATCCAACTCGGTCATTTGGTTTAGCTATGTGCGATGTGTTGGGCTTTATAGGAATGTCTTTAATGCTATTGCCGATAGAATCTGAGGATGCAGACGGTCTGGCTGTTGTGTTTTCGTCAGCAGATACCGAAGTAATGAAGTGAGGCAAGATTTGCCATATCACAAAAATAAATACCACTGTCACTAGACGAAGATTAGAAACTTTTCGATATTTCATAATATTTCTCCAGAAGCAATAGTAAATTTTGGCTGTATATTATTTTTATTATTATAAGATCGATGGCCTTCTATAATTTATATTGAGCGATTGTTTTTCTCAATTCCTCATTTCGTGGAGCTGCAACCCCAGGCACCGGTTTCTCTCCTTTTAGATAATAAACCGGCAAGGTTACAACAATTTCGAAGTCTAATATTCCTTCGTTACAAAATTCTTTCGCTATACTATGAACTTCTTTATCTGAATGATCATCAAATCTTAACACGCCACCCGTTACTACTTTAGCATCTTTTCCTTCGATACATGTATAACGATAATGCTGAGCATCCAATAATTTCTTTATTATCCTTCTTGCTATGTCATTATTCTCTAATAAGTCAATGGCTCTTTCACTTAAGTCAATTTTTTTCTTTCCTCCTTGCTCTTTGTAATAATAGAACTAAATCTGAATTTTATATGTGCTCATTCAACGTGAGTTGGACATGTGGCTCTTTTTACTTTATTCCTGTTCTTACTGTCTTACCTTTGGCAAGTCCAGGTTTTTTAGGCATAAGGGAATTCTGGGCAGCATATGACAGGGTAGGGAAAATTAGGGTTGGAGACAATATTGCTGAAGACGTACAGTTGCGGGGCCCAGCGCGCCATCAGTTGCGTACCCTCCGGCTTGCCAAATTCGACCAACGCAATCTACCTGACGTCAACGGCAATTTCACTTATTGAACGATTTTTACTTTCTACAACTAACTCCTGGGCCAGCTTATGCAGCTTGACCCTGTCCTTAAAATCGTAGTCCGGTGCCCCACCCCGATCTGTGGTAAGAAACACCTCAACTACTCCTCGACCGTGATCACTATGGGCGCTCGCGCCAGCGGCCACGGCTCTGAGAAATTTGCGTGCAACTATAGTATCCGCGTCGACACCACAGATGCCCAAGGGTGCTTTCTTAGTTATTCGACCGGACCCATTGTACAAATGCGGCAGCAGATGCCTTGTTTTCCAAAGCCGCACTGTGATGATTGAGCTTAAAGCCTATCCCACGCATTCTTCTGTCCGGTATTATTCATCTTAGCTATCATTTTCTGTGCCGCTTTATCAATACTGCGTTCTTGTGGTCCCATAAAAGCTGCTCATACTAAGGTTCAACATTTATTCAATCAGGATCTCACGCTAATATGACTTAACAACACTACGGTATCTCAGCATTTCAATGATTTGTTAATCCAAAAAAAAATCGTAATTATTTTTTATTCAATTTACTTTGATATTTCTCTATCGCGGCCGTAAGTGTAATCACAGCCAGCTTCGCACAATGTTTGTGTTCTTCGGGAAGACCTTCAAAATATTTATCAACATCTTCCGGTTTAATCCGGAGCGCTTCATCTAAGGATTTTCCCTTTGCTGTTCTTGTGACATAGCTGGCGCATGTAATTGAGGCACCACAACCATCAGTCATAAACCTGACATCGATTATCTTTCCATACCTGACGACTAAATATAACTCGATAGTATCTCCACAAACACCTGTTATGCTGACATAGCTGTCTGAATCTTTTATTTTCCCAATGTTTTTAGGTCTCAAAAACTCTTTTTTGAACTTCTCCGAATAGCCTTCCAATATAGTCTCCTGGAGATCCTGTGCAATTTTGTCATGCTTTTCTGTCATTTGTCTTTGCCCTTATTTTCTTTCTACGAATTTAATTGGCTGTAAGACCAAGGTGATTTAAACCTTTACTCCTTTAGCCAATCAGGCACGCGAACATCTTTGATTATTTGGTCTATGTGGGGAATATATGGTTTGATATCTAGAATAGGGCTGTTGTTAAGGGCGTCGATGTTTTCAATATATACTATACCGTCCTTCACTGAAATAATCTTGCATAAGCTCAGGGCAATTAGGTTTGGCCGAACAGGTGAGCGGCAGGCGAAGACACCGGTTAGTGGATTTTTTTTGTTGCCACGCGGATTAACCTGAAGGATACTTCTTTTTTCACGTGTATCGTTTCTATCAAACCAATATAGCACGAAAACGTGCGAAAAGCCATCCAATCCTTTAAGAGCATCTTTGTACTTCTCAAAAATATGCATGCACACAGACTTACCTTTTTTTTCTATTTTGCCAACTGGGTGTAGTTCGAAGAAACTACTGGTATTATCGCCTTTCTGGGCGTGTGATTTCACTGAGCTATTGTCGAATGCGTCTGGTGCACCACAGCCAGCCGTCATAAGGGTATTAAGAAGCAGAATGCGTCTTGAAATGTCCATATCAAGTTCCTTTCAGATTCCAATCCGTAGTAGCATAAACAATGGTTTGGCAGTATGAAGACTCTTGTATATCAAGGCATCACAACTAAATCATATAGTTTTGTTGACATCGCCCAGGTAAGTAGATGCTTTTGATACTTTCAAATGCGAAGTGTATTGATAAGCGCGCCACCATAGCTCTTAGTTGTCCCATTCCCATCGGTGGCAGTAAGCCCTTCCACGACAGCGTCGTCTCCAATGTGGCCTCTGCTCATTTTGAAAACAGCGACCCTGCCACAATTTGGGACAACAATAGTAGCAACTCCTTCTCATGGCCATTCTTTGATCTACAGTTGCCTTAGAAAAAGGCGAGAGTGTTCCCTGGCTGAACCTGCTCCCTGCCCAATAAGGGCGGAGGTCAGAGTCACGCAACTGGATGATATCACTGCCAAGAATCAATGTTTGAGCGACATATTGATTCGGGGGCATCTTGTCGGTGCGGAATCCAAGCAAATCGAGTTTCCTGCCCACTGTAAACCGCTTGACAGTCTCAGACAGCTCCGGCGCTGGTCCCAAATGGATGTTGAGTTCTTGGCCATGCTTGTCCCTAAGAATCAGGTGTGTTCCGAGTTCAGCTTTGCCGGTAGTGTTCTCACATGGATGAGTCTTGATCTCCTGCAACTTGCCTGAGATGCGAACCAGACGAGGTTTCAGCCTTTGCTGCGTAACACCCTTGCTGTCACCCATCCCCCGTTGCCCCGGAGCAGCCGCCGCCCAAATCAGCACAACCAGAGCAGTTACGAGCACGTTAATACCACTACGTCCGATAGCGCAAAGTCTTATTTTGTCCGACTCCTTCATGACAATTTCTCCTTTATTAACGATATCCATTTGTTACTTATCCACACGAGCATGATAGTAACGAGATGCTATGCAGGATTAGACCAGAGCTTTGTAGAATCGCCCCTGAGTTGTGTGCTCAACTCGGGCTTGTTGTTGCGAGCACAACTGCTCGATACACTTGACAACAGCATTCCGGTAAAGACCAAGTCCGAGAGAAATGTCTTCAATGGAACAAGGTCTACGTCTCATGTTCACGTGCTTCTGAGTGTACCTCCGCGATATAGTATTGCGATGACGGTTGGCTATCTCAAGGGCAAGAGTGCGATTCGTATTCATCGTGACCTTTCCAGAGTTAAAGGGACGTTGTTTGGTCGTAGTTCTTGGGTTCGTGGGTATTGTGCCAGCACGGTTGGTTTAGATGAATCAGCCATACGTCAATATATCCAGGACCAAGAACAACACCAACAAAACCAGGAACAAGACAAACTTAACGTTACATAACGGCCCCTTTTAGGGGGCCTTCCTTATACCACCGGCTATGTCGGTGGTCGATGATTTTTCAATTTCCACCGAGTGCCAAAATAACTCTGTTAGAAATTAGTCTAGGGAGATTATATTAGTCACTAAATAAGTGTTCTTATTGTGGTCGAGCCGGTACGCTTCGATCCAGCAATTGTTGATACCGACGTAGACTTTTAAAAAGGTGCTGCGTGCACCCATATCTCCTATCCCACGTGCATGACCTGCGTCGATTTGCCATATACCGTTGATTTTTGCGTAGGAAAAATTGTGGGTATGGCCGTTTATGTAAGCGGTAATACGGTGTTGGCGTAAGAGTTCAGCGAAGCGGTGGCTGTTTTGCGGGTGTTCGTCGAGATTATCGCCTTTGTGGCGATGTCGGCCGTTGTCAATATCAGGAAGAGAAATGAACGGTTCGTGACCGAATACAAAAATGAAAGGCTTTTTGGTACCCTCTATATCGTTCTTGATCCATTCGTACAGGGCATCAGAAATGTCACCATTTGTTCCAGTATCTGATTGGCCGTCGTAATATTCATTGATAACTACAATATGCGAGTTCTTGTAATCGAAAGAATATGTTGTTTCTTCGGAACCTTCAGGACCGGCCGAGACGTGATCAAGTAACTTTTCTCTTACATATTTCCTGAGCCATTCCATGTCCTCCGGCGTTTCCGCTTCGTGGTTTCCGATTACAGGATACCATGGATAATCAGGGCCTAATACAGTATTGACCATGTCATAAACACAGCTTGGTGGATCGATGTCACCGGGACTAACCATAAAAGCCCCTTTGCCTGTTTTAAGGATTGCAAGGCAGGCGCCTTTAAAATATTCTGGTGTTCGATGTTCGGTGTTGGCGAATTCTCGCATATCTGCGGCGACGTCAAATGAGAAAATCGGCGTGTTACAGTTACACTGGCAGCCAGCAAGTAATCCAACAATGATCCAAATACATACATTAAACAAACCTCGGTATACTTTTTTCATTGTTTTCCTGTTAAAAGTACACTCTAATAATCAAATTCAAATGTCTGAAATTTTGTCTAAGCAAAATTAACATTTTCCTTTTTTTATCCATCTAATTCTCAAAAACATTATTCAGATCACACTTATTGTGAATGGTTAAGCAACATTGCCAACCCGGTAACTCTACGTCCAATATCCCTTGCAGTTTCAATCCCTATTTCATCACATTCGATACCTTTCTGTTCATTGCTCACTAAGGCTGCCCCAAAATGTGCAGCCTTGGTGCCACCACCGACACATACCATATCATGACAGAACATTGCTGCCTGAACCGCCTGTATGGTAAGTTCCTGTCCGCCATTTCGCACACCGCCTACAGCTAAAACCCCTCCAACCTTATTGTGTAAAAGAGAACCATTGCGTGCCAACACAACCGTTCTATCCAGAAAAGCCTTACACTGTGATGTCATTGTCCCCAGATAAACGGGAGTTGCTATTATAATCCCTGCAACTTCTTCATCGCTGAGAACAGGAATTAACGAATTAAAATCATCTTCCTGTTTGCATTTGAGTTGGTTTTTACAGCAACCACAACCCAAACACCCACGAACATCTAAATCAGCGATCTCAATAATATCGGTCTCAATATCACCCGACTCATCGTGAACTGACTTGAGACAAACCTCCAAGCTTTTTTGAGTTGTTTGACCTTTACGTGGACTACAATTAATTCCTATTATTTTTATGTCATATTCCTAAGTTATTGTTAGATAGTAGCTTTATAATAGAGTTGTCGATTTTGCGGCTTTGCTTCGATTTTTCCTTCAGATGATAATTCTTCTACGTACTTGACAACTTCATTTCGATGAAGACTAAGACCTGCGGCAATATCTTCAATAGAGCAGGGCCTACGTTTTAAAAGTGTCAAGACATCTTTACGTTGAGCAGAAAAGTCCTGCTGTTTATGAACATTGCTGTAGTCAGCGATAACTTCTGCCTTCTCGTACAGTTTCTCGGTTATAGTTTGTAATTGCTTTCGCGGTACTGGTTCCGCAAAACCCTCGGCAGGTGGACGAGTAACAGTATTTACCTGAACTTTATCGGGTTGTATAGCATTTATACATGTCTTCAATCTGTTTATTTCCATCTCTGGTGTGGTTACACCTGCCAGAAGGAACACTTCCAACCAGTACTGACCACTATAATCCTTACGGAATTCCACAAGACCTTGAAGCATTTTGCTGAATGTAATATCCTGATGGGGTCTGTTAACATATTGAAATATCTGGCTGCTTCCTGCATCAAGCGATGGAACAACCATATCCGCAGATTTCAAGGCATTTCTTACTTCCGGCAGCCATAACAGTGAACCGTTTGTAAGCACAGCTACGGGAATATCAGTAATGTCTTTAATCCTGGAAATGAGGTCCTCAAGTCGCGAGAAAAGCGTTGGTTCACCTGAGCCGGATAAGGTTATATAATCAGGCTTGGAGTCGAGCTTTTCTTTGAGCTGCTCCATAACAATATCAATCGGCACCCATTCTTTTCTTTGCATCGTTTTATTCGTTGTTCTTCCAAGTTGGCAGTATATGCAATCATAACTGCATGTCTTAAAGGGCACCAGGTCAATCCCGAGCGAACGCCCAAGCCTTCTCGAGGGAACCGGCCCGAATATGTATTCTCGTTTCGTTTCGGCAATGATTTTATCGCTCATATTACAGCTTCTTTTTTAATAAATGTCCTGTCTAAAGTCGACCATATTGAACAATTCATTTCTCTGACATTTCCGTTGTTATATCCAGTTTTATATCTAATGGATTGTACCTATGCATCATGCTCACTTTTCCAATTAAGCTTATTTGTAATTGAGAAATTCCTTTTCTATCGGTATATGTTTTCGCTCTTGTTGTATAATTGTACAGTACGATCATACTCCCTAATTCATCCTGAATTAGTTTTAAAAGTTCTTCCCCTCTGATTCCAAAATATTTATTTTTTAATCCCTGGAAAGTAAATGTTCTATCTTTAAATTCATTGATTAAGTAGATTGCTAAGTTTATCCCTTTACTTTCCTGATTGACTATATTTTTTCTTCTTTTTATCAAATCAGATAAAAACATTTTACGTTATAAGCACCTTTTGTTTTCCGCCGTGATCAGCTAAATTTCTTTGCCGCCTTTTGTGGAAATTTGATTCCCATATAAGATTCCATCTGCTGATCGTCCTCAAAGCATAGATCATAACTGTAATCGCCGTCAGCGAAGTCACAATTTACTGGTTTGTAATCTCTGCGGATATTCGGTCTTTTGTCATAAATCCGGCACTTAAAATCCTTTTCTGAGAGATGTCTATATTTATTTTTTACATTCAGATACCAAGCACCTTCTTCGACAAAAAACACTGACGTTTTCGTGTGCAAGGTACCACTTGACATCATCATAATCATCCCAATCTTCAGGGATTTCAATAGGAAATGCAAAATATCTGCAACAAAGCCCTTTTACATCTTTGCGCAGGTCTGTGTTTGAACCATTCTTGCTTTTAACCCGCTTAGTCATTAAGGTTGCCAGTCTATAAGATTTGTCACGCTGCTTTTACCGCTTTCAAATTTCGATAACGCTGCCTACCATTATTTCCCTAAAC
This sequence comes from uncultured Pirellulales bacterium, assembly GCA_964653075.1. GTDB lineage: Bacteria > Planctomycetota > Phycisphaerae > Sedimentisphaerales > Anaerobacaceae > NIOZ-UU13. Next base: position 22,563 of record CAZZAX010000051.1, on the reverse strand, counting down.
TGAGCGGGATACTTTTGTCTTATTTCCAGCTTGTGCCTGGTACAATGGCACGGGGCAATTAGGCCCATTCCTTGAAGCTTCTGTAGCCTCGAGAATCCGTGGAAGCCACCCATAACCCCATGAATTTTTCCAATCTGCCCTGCCTTTTTGATTATGTTTTCCAGACCCGGGTGAGCACAGCCAGTTACAATAATATTTCCTTTGTCAGTATTTATTACCAGAGACTGCTCTTTGATGAAAGTGCCGAGAGCTCCTGTCGAATAAACACCCGGTGATATTTCGGTTGGCGTTTCGAAAGATTTCGGGTGAAGAACTTTAGCGTTATTGTTTAGTTTTAAAAATTCTTTTAATCCACCAGTGTGGTCCCAATGATTGTGTGAGATGACAACCGTGGTTATATCTTTTGGCTCGATCTCTAATTTTTTCATGTTGTGTATCAACTTGCTCCCGCTATTTCCTGTGTCAAATAAGATTTTTTTCTTATTTTCTATTAGGCAGGCAAATCCCCACCCGGATTTCAAACCTTGTCTCGGATTGTTGTCATATAGGACGGTTATTTTCATCTTAACCTATTTTTTACGTGTGCTCAGAGTACGAGTCAATAAATTCGTTTGTGACTTCAATGGGGCTTAAACCTGCCTGCTTAAAAATCTCTGCTTCTAATCTATATATCTGGAGATCTACCTTGGCTGTGTCAATCTTGCTTAGAGTTTCTGGGTCGTGTAAGAACGCATTTCTTTTATGACCATCCAACAGCCTTTCCTTCAATGATACAATCTTGTCCTCCATAACCCTCATGTCCGCGTAGTAAACTAACTTTTCCTCCCATGTATTCGGTCTTCCCTGCTCTGATATCGCCATATACCTGTGTTTTTTTATTGTTAGAGCGAGAGCCGGATACTTTTCCTTCAGGATCTCATAGGCAGCTTCTTCGTGAGAAGTTCCTTTATATTTTGTTCTTATCTGATCCCATGTTGCTTTATCCGTCTCTGTGACAGGCTCTTTAAACTTGCTGTAATCTACTTCGTTAAAATCGCAAATCCTCACCATATCGTGCAGTAAACAAGCTCTTTCTACAAGAGCTATATCCACCGTTATGCCTTTTTCGATTAATCTATTCGCCAGGAACACAGCTAATTTGGTCACACTCTGACTATGATCTAAGATGTGCGAAGGAACATGGTATTTCTTTATTATCTTAAAACATTCTTGTCGTGTTGGGAGATTAGAGTCTTTCATTTATCAATTCAGCAACTTTTTTTCCTGAATTCAGCATACCGCCAAAAATCGGACCCATACGTGGCAAGTTGAACGCGGAACAGACAGACATACCGGCGACATAAAGTCCTGGATATAATTCGCACGTATTTTCTACAACATCCACTTCGGCTTTCTCTGCGTCCATAAAACCTTCTTGTAATTCTTTTATATGGAAATCTGCTTTTTTCCGTTTAAGCATATTTACTACTTCAGCTGAATGGCCTGTCGCATCAATGACAAATTTTGCGCCTATACAAAATGGATCAATCAATAGTTCGGAGGCTTTGATCGTTGTATTAGTGACAACAAGGCCTTTTATGACATTTTCCTTTAAGACCAGATCTACCGCTTCAGTTAAGTTAAATATCTCTGCGCCTGCTCTTTTAGCACGATATCCCAAGGCCGTTGAGAATTCAATTGCATCCGCTGCATATAGTTCCCTCGTTTTTTTTGTTGCTACGCCTATCTCATCTAAAATATCTTTATCTTCGACAATAACAATGCTATATCCTGCTGCTCCTCCCCAGATTCCCCCACCTGTCGAAAGTCTTTTTTCCAGAATGGTTGTTTTGACCCCGTTTTTCGCAAGATAATACCCGGCTATCAGACCGGCAGGCCCTGCTCCTACCACAACAACATCATTATCAAGACAGTCCAGTAATTTGCTGTGATATTGCTCTAAAATTATTCTTGAAATTTCAATTTCCTTCATAATTTTCTCTTTTTCTTGGTAAAATTTAAGACACACCCCTGATTAAGACTGTCATCATGACTTAGTACATCACAATATTTTTCAATGAAGTGAAAGCCTGATTTTTTGATCTCATCAATTATGTCAGCAACGTAGGTACTTTGGAATTTCCCATCTGCCTCATCTTCAATCGTGTGTTTTGGGTACACAGAGAACAAGCCATCGTTATTTAATATTCGCAGGCATGCACCATACAAACGTTTTCTTTCTGGATGGCTGAGATAGTGTAGAACATCGTAAAGTAAGATCACATCTACAATACTATCGATAAAAGTAAGATCTAATTCGCCAGATGTTTTTATAGTTTCAATGTTTTCCAATCCCAGATGATTTGCCTTTCTCTTCAGTTTATTTAGAGGCTGCTGAAGCTTATCGACGGCGTAAACTTTACCTGTTTTTCCGACGGCAAAAGCAGCCGGTATGCTATAATGCCCCACTCGACATCCGAAATCTAACACCTTGTCTGCGGCCTTTACTCCGACATTTCTCAGAAAAGCAACACCATCTCTGTTTTCCCAATCTTTCAGGGCGTCAACCACTCCAACTTTTACCTGCTTGACATCGGCCATTCCCTGATCTAAATCAAACATACAAACTTCTTAACACAATTCTTTTTTAGCATTTCTCGTTTAGTAGTTTGGTTTCCTTTGGTATTGCAAACCGTTCTGGATGGCAAGAGCAATAGCACATAAATGCTGTATAAGAGGCAAGCATAATAATAAAAAAAACGACCAGCAGCCAAATTATAAGATTAGATCCCTGTGGATGCCCACAGTTCTGACAAAATGGGCTATACTTGCTAATCTCATTGTCACATGCTCTACAGTTTTGAAGAAGTGACCTATCCAATGGAAAATAAAGAACCTGAAAATCCTGCTTGATTCCTATTTTAATCTTTTTTAAAGATTTCAGCAACCGTTAACCTTGCTTCCCTGTTTTCTTGCCTTTTCCAGTTTTTCCTCGAGTTCTTCTAACCGCTGGACTGTTGATGGCTTCACTGAGTGAGCAGGCAGACTGCTTTTCAGTTCAGCTATTTCTTTTTCCAGGTCTGAAACAACACATCCAGCAAGCAGGTTTTTTAATCTATCCAACGCAATCTTATGGGGGCGAATCTCAATTCCCATCCAGTCAGAAAATCCGAGGACCTTCTCAGGATACTCTTCGGAATACTTCTCCCAGAAAGTTATGCCATCTAATAATACAGCTCCGCCGGTATGTTGAGGAAAATTCTCATTGGCTTTGCCTTTATCCCAGTCTTGGAAAACATAGTCGCGATAGACTATCCATCCCGGCGTAAGCCACAAAATCTTCTGGCCGCCGCTTATTTGCTCTCTTTGACTTTCACTGGCTAACATATCCATGCAATGGGTTGCGTTTATTCTGGAGATTGAAATTCCAGTTCCCTGCTCCTGGATTATCGTATCTATCGTTCTGTAGGGATTATCGATATTGACGTAGCAGAATTTACCACCATAAATTATTATAATTTTCCTGGATTGTTCCTTAGCAGTATTTATCTTTTGCATCAACTGGCTTTCAAGTTCTTTAAGAACTTCGTGCCGGCCAGGTGTTGTATAGACAATTTTTTTGGCATCCAAAAAACCCTCCTTTCTCAGATGATTGAGCTCCGGGGCAAGCGTCCCGCAAGAAACTATGACGTAATCTCTAAAGGAAAACTCTTCAGCCATTTTTTACCTGTATTTTCTTTCTCCAAAAATAGCAGTGCCTATTCTGACCATATTGGAGCCTTCTTCAACAGCAACCTTATATGAATTTGTCATACCCATAGATAGATACTTCATATCTACATTTGCCAGATCAAGCCCTTTGATTTTCTTAAATATCCTTCTCATCCTTGCAAAATACGGTCTGCTATCTTCGGGATTGCCAAAACGGGGTCCCATCGTCATTAATCCTTCGATACTTAAATGCTCAAATCCTGACATATCCGTAATTAATCTTTCAATATATGCCTCGAATGGCTCGTGCTCTTCCGGTTTTATACCAGCCTTAGAGTCCTCGCTGCCAATGTTAATTTCTACAAAAACCGGCATTATCTGCTTTCTTGCTTTCTCTATCCTTTTATCAATAGCTGCTGCTTTTCCCAGCGAATCTACAGTTTGGATAACATCAAAGATTCTTAAGGTCTTGTTTATTTTATTCGTTTGCAAATGACCTATCATGTGCCATCTGAGTTTTGCTGCTTTTTTCCTTAAAGTACTGTAGATTTGCCCTGCTTCCTGGACGTAATTTTCACCAATATCCGTAGCCCCGGCGTTGATAACCTCTTCTATTTCTTCTGCCGTTCTTGTCTTGCAGGATACAACTATAGCTACGTCTTCAGGAATTCCTTGCCTGATACTCGAATAATTTGCTGAAATGCTCATATTCAATTTCCGCTAAATGAGCACATATGTTCGTTAATTGTTACTTAAGATTCGCAGGGCTTTTTATCGCAAGGTATGTCTCGACCGCAACAAGGTCTGTCTCGACCACAGGCAGGAGAACTTTTCTGGCTGTAATCTGTCGCATCAAAGCCCGAACTCTTGAAAATCACACCCGCTCCACCGCTAATCAGACGCTGTACAGTGCCATTGCATTTTGGACATCTCGTGACGGGTTTATCCTTCATATTTTGAAATTTTTCAAACGTATAGCCACAAGCTTGACACTTATACTCGTACGTTGGCATAATTAGTTCCTCTTTGTACTCTTTTTTGCAATAACATACAGCACGTTAATCTCAATTAAAAATGATTTGTCCGCCAGTGCTTAAAAAAGAGCATTTATCACCAAAAGCACTTCTTAAATCCCTTGTAGCTTTCCGGCCAGTACAGTGCAAAGGTACAATTTTTTGAATTTCGTACTTTTTGAAGGTCTCTATTGTATTTGCAATTCTTATCCGACTTGCCTTTAACAGGTGCATACCACCGATAACGGCGAATATTTTATTTCGGCTTGTCAAATTGCTTATATAGTCGAGTACATTTACAACACCTGAATGGGCACATCCAAGAACAACAACCAACCCCCTGGCTGATTCGATAAACAATGTTTGGTCATCTAACAATTCGTCGGGCTTCAGGTAATTTTCATCAACGAAAAAAGCTCCTCCTACATCCTCAAAGTTATTTATACGCGGAACTTGTCCAGTTACTGACATTCCAGGAAAAATTTGGGCAGGTGTAGCTGTCCAGATGACATGACGCCTTTGAACAGCCTTCTTTGCCAAATGAGACATCCCAATCGATTTCACCCCAAGGACTTTTCGACTGAACTTTGGCTCAGTTGCAGCGGGGTGCAAATAAATCTTTGCTTTTGAAGCAATATCGAGGACAGCCGGCAAACCTCCTGTATGGTCATAATGGCCGTGACTTAGTACAATTGCATCGACTTCGGCTAAATTGATACCAAGCGTCTTTGCGTTCCGGACAAGTATATTACTCTGACCTGCATCGAAAAGTATTCGCTTGTCGCCATATTCTATCCAGAACGACAAGCCATGTTCAGCCAACAAACTGCCATCTAATGCAGTGTCCTCAACTAATGTCGTTATACAAAGATCCTTATTCATGAAATCTCCTGTGAAACGTCACTCAATTCTTGATGCGCTTCAAAAGATATATCTTCATTTTTGATATAAACCAGCAGGATGCCATTCGAAACACAGACGCAGGCTTCTGTAAGAGATAACTCGTTGCCAAGGCCATGTGTAGCTGAATGTAGAGTTTCGTCCCCTAAAGAGTACTTTAATCCCTTTGACCTTACGGTAAAAGGGCCGGAGCCATATGGTATTAGTGACACAAGTGCACCAATCTGGCCATGCAATATACATTTCTCACTTTTATCAACCGCAACAAGTGTAGAGACACCATCAATGATAGCTATACGGCCGGGATAACTGGCAACCAAGGCGACATTCCCTAATGTATGATCAAGACGGCCATCCACTGCTGCGACCAGAATAATCTCCTGGCATCCTTGCTCCAAAGCGTATTCTACCGCCAGTTCGACACCAGACTTTTTTTTATAAGGTGAATAAGGAATCCGGACAATACTATTCTCGTCGGTCCGCTTATCAGTATCAATAGAATCCATATCACCAACGATGATTCCAGGTTGTAGGCCTAGAGCAGCAAGATGTTTTGCTCCACCCTCTGTGGCAATTAGCAAATCACAGTTGCTCGTTGCACGTTTGACCCTTGCAGAATTTTTCAATTCGCCGTTGCAGAATATGCAAGCCTTTTTTGCCGAATCAGTGGTCACAGATATTATCCCCTGTTTCGAGTATACCACCCAAATAGGCTGACACAAGTTCTTCGGGCGAGCTTGCTGTTGCTCCTATTACAACTTCGATGTCATTCTGGGTAAACAACTGCTGAGCTCGCTGCCCCATCCCGCCGGCAATAATAATTTTTACATCGTTCTCATGTAACCATTGCGGCAGAACTCCAGGTGCATGAGCAGGAGGGATTATATCATTTCTGTTTATAACCTTCTTAAGGTTGTCATCGATATCAAAGATTGCAAAATGGTCACAATGGCCAAAGTGCGGACTCAGTCTGTCCTGGGCTACTGGAATTGCTATGCGCATTTTCTTATCTCCTTTTTTGATATGTTGTGTTTCGACCAATTCCTGGGCGTTGTTATCAAGTTCCAGAATTGGATCCGATATTTCCTTAAAAGCTTTTGCCGTTTGACTTTGATTGTAGTGATATACAAATGGTTTTCCTGAATCACAAGATTGTACGATTTGAGGGTCTATAGGGATTCGGCCTAAAAAAGGTACACCCATCTGTCGTGCCATATTTTCACCGCCGCCGGATTTGAAAACATCTGTTTTCTCACCGCATTTGGGACAGATAAAACCGCTCATGTTTTCTAATACTCCCAGCACAGAAAGGTTGAGAACGCTGCAAAAACTGATACATTTGCGAACATCCGACAAGGCAACTTCCTGCGGCGTAGTAACGATAACTGCGCCATCGGCATCTTCGAGAAGCTGGACTATCGAAAGAGGCTCGTCACCTGTCCCTGGCGGGCTGTCAACAATTAGGAAATCCAGAATTCCCCATTGAACATCCTTGAGAAATTGCTTAATCATCTGATACTTCATAGGACCTCGCCATATCACAGCGTCATCGCTTTGGCGAAGCAGAAAACCTATGGACATGACCTTAAGATTTCCTATCATTTCAACAGGCAAAATAGTATCTCCTGTTATCTGGACAATTTCTTTTTCCAGGCCTAAAATCTTGGGGACGCTTGGGCCATGTATATCAATGTCGAGAAGCCCGACACTTTTGCCCGCAAGGGCAAGGGACATTGCCAGATTTACCGCCACCGTGCTTTTACCCACACCTCCTTTGCCCGAGAGTACAAGTATCTTGTGCTTAATTCGCTGAAGCCTGTTACGAATCTGTGTTTGTTCAACTTGCAGTTGCCGTTTTTGGTTTTCATCAGTATTGGCATAATTTGCTTTTTTGGTCATTACAATTTTCCTCTTTTGCTATAATTCTACTTATTCTTCTTTGCATTCAGGACATGCGTTGGAAATCTTTGCGGTCAATACCACCTCATATTCTTTAGCAAGTTGTTCGAAAGCCTTCCTAAGACTTCGAAAAATCACCTCGCTATCTGCCATAATTAAGCTGCTCATTGGGCCGGAACGGACTTCTATCTTGTCTTTCTGTAATAATTCACAAAACCAGCCAACTGGTTTGGCCAGATTCTTTTGACGCAGAGGGTACAAACTTACTTCTGCTTGAACTTTCATAATCTTACCTCCGCTGCAATAAAAACACCGGATGGGCGATGCAACAGACGACAGATCAAATCAGTTAGCGGCGCCAAAGATAGAAGCCACTTTTGCCCTGGAACAAACCCGGCGACAGCTATATGTGTTTGGCCATATGGTTCTAGAAGCTGTTCTAACTGTTTAGGTGAAAAGAATCGAGCGTTCACATATGGTGATCCAAGATTCCCCTTTCTTTTGCGATTTAATTGGGCCAACGCGTTCAACACACCGATTAATAGCTGCCCTCCAGGTTTGCGTGTGCAGCGTACCATCTCCTGCATAACTAACTCAGCGTCGCGAACAAATTCCAATGTTACCATCGCGGCAGTCACATCGAAGGCACCATCCTTAAACGGCAAAAAATGACCATCAGCTATGTAAAATGAGGTGTTTTGAAGTTTTGTTTCGAGTGCCTTGTTAATCATACGCTTGGAAACATCGACTCCCATGACTTCAAAATCGTGTTCGCCGAAAAACTGACTCCAATGGCCTGTACCACAGCCTATTTCTAACAATTTCCTCCCTCGAATATTTCGCAGCAGATATTTGGAAATGGCATTTTTCTCCAGGCGGTCGTACATAGCCCCTTCAGCAGTCTCATACCACTTATCATATGTATCAGCTAAAGAGTTAAAGTCAAACCGTGTCGGTTTCTTTGTTTTGATTCGCAAATTGGCGCTAACCGAGGGCATAAATAACATTTCTCCATAAGGTCTTTATCTCCTCCGACACCCATCCACCGGTATATTCGATTACCGTTGCCTTCATAATTTGGGCCTTTGTAAAAGCCTTATCGTAACGAATCTTACCTGCCAGCTTAATACCGCGAGTGCCGGCTTCTTCGGCAATTTGTCCTGTTATCTCCTGGTTCAAATCTGATTTGTTTATGCACAGTAATGTTGGAATTCCGAAGCTCACGGTCAAATCCGCGACACGGTCAAGATCATGCCTTCCTGAAAGTGTCGGCTCGGTAATTATCAAAACCAGATCCGCTCCTGTAATCGATGCAATTACCGGACAACCGATTCCCGGTGAGCCGTCAACAATTATCAGGTTCTTTTCTTCTTCTGTAGCAATTCTTTTTGCCTCCTTGCGGATAAGAGTTACCAGCTTTCCGCTGTTTTCCTCTGCGATTCCGAGTCTGGCATGAACCATTGGACCGAATCGTGTATCTGAAATGAACCACTGCCCATTTATGGAGTCATTAAACTCAATCGCATCGACGGGACAGAATTCAACGCATACTTTACATCCTTCACAGGAAATGGGATCAATGGTGAAGGTTGTATCAACTACATCGTTTCCTTCCCCATTAAGATGTATCGCGTCAAATCTGCACAGCTCCCGACATTTTCCACAGCCACTACATTTCTCAGCAATTATGGCTGCCCGCTTGCCGCCGGAGAAGTCGGATTTCTGCTTTATCTTTGGCTCTAAAACCAGGTGTAAGTCTGCTGCATCAACATCGCAATCGGCAAACACAGCATTTTTCGCAAGACCGGCAAATGACGCCACGATACTTGTCTTACCAGTACCACCTTTGCCGCTTATAACAACCAATTCTTTCATAGTTACCTCTCGTAACACAATGTCATGTTACATCTTACGTGATGCATCCTGAGCAGCTAAAACAATCGGGTAAACAGTTGGAGCACTTGTTAAATAGGGGTGAGTGGCCATTTGTAATGTTTCCAACTCTGCAAACGACACCCTCTTTTGAATAGCTGCCCCTATAAGATTTATTATCTCTCCGCAGGACATTCCTCCTGCTACTTGTCCTCCCAATATAATACCAGAGTATTTTGAAAAAATTAACTTAACCTTAATTTTGCTCACTCCTGATAATGTTGGTGGATGTTTATCTGCCCCGTCAGCCGTGCCCGTTACAATTTCAAAACCCTCGTTTCGAGCGCTGTTTTCTGTAAGACCAGTCGAACCTAAGACTATGCCGTCAATATAAGTTGAGTAGATTGCAATTGTTCCCTTATTCTCCCGCACCACTTTTAACCGATAAAGATTTGCTCCTGCAATCCTGGCTTCCGCGGTGGCTGTGGAAGCCAACATGACGGGGCGTCTTTCCGAGTGTAAAAATCTCTTTTACCTGCACAATTACCCGCGGCAAAGATATCGGGCTCGACCGTACGCATATACTCATCCACCCATATTCCTTTACCTTTACCCAAGTCTATTCCTGCATCGGTTGCCAATTTTGTATTAGGAATTCCCCCAACGCCCAGAATAATACTATCTACCGGAATTTCTCTACCGTCTGGAAGACGTACTCCTTCGACTCTTTCGTTCCCCAAAATTTCTTCAACGCCAATGCCGGCCAGTATAGTTACACCTTTTGACTTTAGCATTTCCTCAGCAATTGAAGAGAATTCAACATCAAAAGAATTAGCCAGCAAATTGGGAAGAATTTCTATAAGCATAATTTCTTCTACTGCGGTGTTCATTGCTATCAAGCTGTCAATCAGAGCACCCTGTCGTAAATTCTCACCATCAAATGTGCCGATAATATTTTTGTAGATGGATAAACCACTTGGAGCAAGGAGCGAATTATTGGGACCCATAGAATCGGGGACAGAAAAAAACTGAAATGTAATTTCCATTTACTCTTAATGAGATAGAAGTGAATCAGGCTCAAGCCGTTTTTTTATGTATTCGTGATCCTTTTCAGAAAAACTATTCTTAGCTGAACTGACCATCACAATAAACTTTGGCTAACAAGGTGGAAACATCGCTGATTTTGATTTCAGCTCCAGCGGCCTTTTTTAGGGTAGCTAAGCATATCGGACACATCAGAGCTGCGCTTTGTGCTTTGGTATCTTTAAGCTGCTCTACTCGTTTTTCGCCGATCTGATTAGCAGTTTTGGGAAAAATTGATTCTATCGGTCCACCACAACAGTGGGTCAGAGCTTTTGAGTCCTTCGGTTCCTTTACCCTGTAACCTGCCTGCTTAAGAAGCTTCCTCGGTTCTTCAATGACGTCTTCACAACGCGCATAAACACAAGAGTCATGGACCACTATGTCCGCATCTACCTTATTGGCTGGCTCCATATCTTTCTCGGCCAGCACTTCCAGGTAGCTTTTGACTTGAATGTCATAACCATCAATGATGGTGGGATAGACCGAACGAAGCATATTTGTGGTGTGGGGATCAACCGTGATCAAGTTCTTTACACCATTGTCCTTCAGCATGGAGTAGACTTTTCGAGCTTGTTCTTTAAAGATATCATCGGCACCCATATCATAAGCAAGCGCCCCGGTATAGAGTTCGGATTCATAGAGATAGCCAAATTCTACCTGTGCCTTCTTCAAGAGAGAGGCGATATTTCTTATAATTTGGTTATATTCACTAACATCAGACCGAGAAGGTATTGCCATTAGCGTGGAAACATTAAATATTTTGTTGAAAAACCTGGCTAAAAAAATTAATTTTCCAAAAAAAGAGTCTTCGAAGCGCTCCAGGTTTTTTACCGAGGCGTTAATATAAGGAAGTAGTTGGTACATGTGGCCCGTGTAGATAACGGTCTCACCACCTCTGGGAATGTCCAGCCCCTTAGCCCATTTGGTGGTACTTCTCGCGCTAACCGGAAACACGCTTTTTCGCATTCTAAGATTATCTACCATAAGCCCGATAATATCGCCTGTTGGAAGAGGCATAAAATATATCTCCTTTAGAGCTTAAACACATTTTTATTTATATAGTACCGCAAGAATCTCACATTTTCCGCTATGTGAACTTCGGCCGGACAATTTGCCTCACACATTTTGCACAGCAGACACGAATATATGTTTTGGGTGTTATCGAGGACCTTCTCTTCCAGACCCAGCACAACATACCGAAAGATTTTTCGGGGCAAGAGTTCTATCTCCATGGGACATAGGGCAGAGCACACGCCACAATTCATGCATGCTGTTGCGTCGAACTCTTCAGATACTTTTACCCGTTCAATAAAATCAGGATTTACCTTAAGCATAATTGCCCCCTGGTTCTTCCTCCTTCTTTTCTACTAATCGGTATCTGTAATAACCTTCGTCTGTTGCTTCCTTGGCTTCTTCAAGGTAACCGTATTTTCTTGCGCTCATTACCCAAAGCATTACTTCATTGACAGGATGAGCCAAGGCCTTTGCTATTTCCGGAATAGTTTTTGGACCTTGCCTCAAGGTTGCGAGTACTTTGGCCCGCATGAACATTTCTTCCCTTACGACCTCTCGAAAGTCTCGCATTTGGCCATTCATTTCAGGGCTCCTTTACCATGGCATCGATCATCGCCTTTATCTGTCGGTCCGTATAGCCCCTGATCTCTATGGTGTTATCGGGCGAGAGGGGGACGCAGCCTCCACACCCCTTGCAGAGTGCCTGGTTGATGCCAGCGATTTCTTCGCCCTTAGCTTCTACCTTTTCGATGGCAGAATAGGGACAGGCCTTGGCAAATTCTTCGTCCCAGGCAACGCGGTCCTTAGTCAGTATTGCGATAAGTGGCTCTAACTCAACATAACCCTTCATTAGCAGAGAAGCGCTCTTGGCCGCAGCCGCGAGTGCCGAGGCCACACTTTCTGAGGAATTTCTGGGGCCCTGACATGATCCGGCAATCAAGACACCATCGATTATCGTTTCCACCGGCCGGAGTTTGGGATGAATCTCCTTAAGAAAGCCATCAAGTCCCACGGGTAATTTCAAAACATCAATCAAAGTATCACTCTGCCTGGGAACCATTCCTGTGACCAGCACCACCAGGTCGGCTTCAAGCTCTAATTCTTCTCCAGAAGTAATAACATCTTTCACCTTTATTTTGAAACTCCCGCTGTCTTTTTCGATCTGGGGAGGCTCTTCACCATTGAACTTAAGAAACAGGGCTCCCTTCTTACGTGCCTCTTCATATAAAAGTTCATACTTGCCGTATGTCCGCAAATCTCTGAACAGGTGGAACTGATGTACCCTGGAAGAGATATCATAAGCGAGTGAAGAGGCATGGATGGCGGCGTTACAGCAGTAGCGTGAACAGTAGGTGTGGTTATTTTCCTTTGATTCTTGTTCACGGCTGCCGACACAGTAAATGTATGCTATTGCCTTTACCTGCTTGCCCTTATACTGGAGCTTGCCGTTACAATTGTCGAGCAACTCTTTAAACTCAGGCAGGGTCAATACCCCCTCGTTACCATAGGTGAATTCGCCATCCTTGGGTTTGTAAGACTCAAAACCGGTACAAATGATGATTGAACCCACATTTAAAGAAATATCTTCTTTGTCTTTTATCCTCAGTTTCACGTCAAAATTGCCTACACATCCTTTTTTCTCGGCAAGTTCCGCGTCGGTGTAGACGGTTATGTTTTCCCGCTGCTTCACCTGCTCGACGAGCGAGCTGATTATTTCCTTACCGGTTCGGTCGTGAGGATACATTCTGCCGAACTTGGCAACCCAGCCGCCAAGAGACCCTGTATTTTCGACAAGAAAAACATCAAAGCCAAGGTCGGATAGGGCCAACGCTGCCCGTAAGCCGGATATTCCTGCCCCGATGACCAGGACTTTTCCAACCGTATCGATCCGGATTTCTTCAAGAGGTTCGGTATAGCGTGCCTTCGCGATCCCTGCTTTTACCATCAGAATCGCTTTTTCGGTTGCATATTCAAGATTGTCGGTGTGAGCCCAGGAGCACTGCTCTCTTAAGTTGACCTGGATATACTGATAAGGATTCAGTGCCGCACGCTTGGCAACCCCGCGGAAGGTGAAACGGTGTAGTGTCGGCGAGCACGAGGCTATCACCAAGGCATCCAGTTTTTCTCCTTGGATGTCATCTACTATTTCCTGCTGGGCTGCATCTGAACAAGTAAACATGGCGGTTTTGGCAATGGCAACATCCTTTTCATCTTTGATTGCTTCGCGCACCCGTTCGCAATCAACATAGTCTGAGATGTTTCCCCCACAATAGCAGATGTAGACGCCTATCCTCCTTCCACTCATCTCTTGAACCTTTCGACATAAGCAGCCGCCTGAGCGGCGGTCGCGCCGGCATGTAAAATGGTATCGGGTATATCCATAGCCGCCGAAGCAGAACCGGCCACAAACACGCCTTCCACGCTTGTCTTGCCAGGATTTATGTCTTCATCCACCTCTTTAATGTAGTCGTAGTCATCGGCTTCAAGTTCGCCGTCCTTGAAAAGGTTGAGCGCTTCGAGGTTAGGCAGAAGGCCTACAGATAGAACAACTAAGTCATGCTCTGCCTTGGCCAATTTTCCTTGATTTGCAAAGTCTTCGTAATACAGGTTCAGATTGCCGTTTTCCGTCTCATCCATTCTTGCTACTTTACCCTTGACGAAATAGACACCCATTGCTTTGGCTTGCTGATAGAATTCTTCATATCCTTTACCAAATGCCCTTACGTCAATGTAGTAGATTGTGATGTCAGCCAAAGCAACTGCACCCATGATCAATTGGGACTGTTTCACCGAGTACATACAACACACCCGCGAGCAGAGAGGATTATTGACCTGGCAGTCTCGGGAACCGGTGCAGAGTATATAGGCTATGTTATCCGGCACCTTGCCATCAGAGGGCCTGAGCACAGCATTGTATGGCCTCGTCGGCGACAACAACCTTTCCATCTGCATAGCAGTTATCACGTTTGGGAACCTGCCGTAACCGTACAGAATTTTATCCGACGGTTCGAAAAGTCTGAATCCGGTTGCGATGATGACAGATCCCACCTCCAGCACTTTTTCTTCATCTCTCATCTCTAAGTTAATTGCCTCAGCTTCACAGGCGATAACACATTGCCGACATTCTGAACATCCTCCACAGTCAAGGCATCTACTAGCACTGTACCTTGCCTCCTCTTCCGTAAGCGACAATTCTACTTCACAAAAATCATTCACTCGCTCTTCAGGTAAACGTTCTTTTTTATTCATAGGGGCAAGTGCTTTGTATTTTTTTTGTCTTTTCAGGACCTCAGATTTATCAACCACAGACAACCGGCGATCGTAACCTTCCGCATTAAGGTCTTCTCTGCGCAAAAAGAGGTCGATAAAAAAAGCCGCCCTCTTGCCCTGGCTAAGGGCATCGACGATCGACGTTGTACCGGTCACCACGTCTCCGCCGGCAAATATATATGGGACCGAAGTCTGCAGGGTTTTTTCATTGACCTTTATGCGGCCATTTTTTTCGATTTCAATTTCATCTACCAAAAATGCAGTTGATGGTACCAGACCAATCGCGGTTATCGAAAAATCCACCTTCATAGTACTTTCGGAATCTTCTATTGGCTCGGGTCTTCTTCGGCCGCTTTCATCTGGCTCTCCAAGTTGCATATCAATGCTCTGCACCCGCTCCAGCTTGCCATCTTTACCGATAAATTTCGTCGGTAGTTTGAGGTATTGGAACTCAATATCCTCATGTTCCGCAGCTTCTATCTCCCAATCAAAGGCAGGCATTTCAGCCTGGCTTCGGCGGTACTGGATGATCACTTTTTTTGCTCCCAGCCGACGAGCTACTCGGGCGGAATCAATCGCCACGTTCCCTCCCCCGACGACTACTACAATCTTATTGGTCAGTTCCATCTTCTCACCATGGCTGACACGTTTAAGAAATTCAAGGGAACTCATCACACCTTCCATGTGCTCCCCTTCCAATCCCATCTTCCGGTCTTTCACGGTGCCATAAGCAACGAAGATAGCATCAAATCCTTTTTCATTAAGTTCGGCAAGTTTCTCTACGCGTTCACTTGTTTTGATTTCCACTCCCAAGGCAGTAACATTCTTGATGTCGCGGTCTACGACCTCGTTCGGAAGTCGATACGCAGGAATGGAAAACCTCAACATGCCACCCGGCTGATCTTCGGCCTCAAATATGGTTACTTGATAGCCCTCCTTGGCTAAATGGTAAGCCGCTGACAGCCCTGCTGGGCCGGAACCGATTACTGCCACCTTCTGATCAAGTTTGTCTTCAGGGGAACCATGTTTGGGTTCGGGATATTTTTCATAGTAATAGTCGGCAACAAAGCGTTTTATTTGCCTAATTGACACTCCGCCTTCCAGTTCCTTCCGGCTGCATTCATCTTCACACAATGCGTAACAGGCCCGCCCCAAACTTCCCGGAATCGGAACGTCCTCCAGAATGAGTTCCATCGCTTCTTCAAAGAGACCGCTCCTCACCAGAGAAACGTAGCCGTGCGCTTTTACGCCCGCGGGACAGGCAAAGGAGCATGGTGATATACCATGCCTTTCGATCAGCGCCTTTTTAGGGACTGCCTGAGCAAAAGGAATATATGCCGCCCGCCGAGCCACCAGGTCATAGTTGAATTGATCAGGAAGAGCAACCGTGCAGGTTTCTTCACATTTCTGACAGCCCGTGCACTGACTCAGGTTTACAAAAGTTGGTTTTTGATTAATCCTGACCTTGAAGGTGCCCGCAGTATTCTTCGTGATGTCCTTGACCTCGGTATACGCCATCGATGTTATGTTGGGATGGTGAAAGGTGGCAGCCATTTTGGGGGTGGCTATGCAACTCGCACAATCCAAGGTAGGAAATACCTTGCCCAATAGGATCATCGCGCCGCCAATGGTAGGTTCCTTCTCGACCAACAACGCAGAGTACCCCATATCGCCGAGGGTAATGGCCGATTCCATGCCGGCTGCACCACCACCAATAACTAGGATGTCATAATCCAATTTAACTCGCTCCTTTTGCCGGTCCAAGCGTTTTCAGGGTCTCGAAGTAATTATTGATGTGTTTGACGAAGAATTCGGCACAGACCGAGCAGATTGCTGCCATCGTAAGACGCTTAGGACCGAAACCGTTTTCCTCCATCAGTTCCTGCGCTTTGTCGTATATCTTGGCTGTCCGTACCGTACAGTCGGTAAGAAACGGGCAGTCGCTTCCGTCAGCGGCAATAAAGACTCCATCAAAACCATTTTGTAAGGCATACAGAATCCACTCCGGTTTAATGCCGCTGGAGCAGGGGAGAGGAAGAATAACGGCCGAAGGAGGGTAGTGCATATGTGAACTACCCGCTAAGTCTATGCCGATATCGGAGATACTTTCCGTTGAAAAAATCAGGATTTTGGGCCGAAAATCCTTGCCTTCCGGACGCTTATCTGCCGACATTATTACTTTCCTCTCTTGACAAAAATCCGCCAAAAACCAGCTTCTTCTAACATCCCCAAGTAATCATGTCCGACTTTTTTCGCCCAAAGTGGCACATCCTTATTAGTGCTCGGGTCTGAGGATAGAACCTCCATGGTTCCGCCCATAGGCACCGAAGTCATGGATCTTTTTGCTTCGAGCAGTGGGCCCGGACACGCTGTCCCTCTGGCATCCACTTGCTTATCCGCCTGAAGACTTTTAAGTTCCTCTTCTGTCATTATCTCACCTCTTTATGCTAATTCATTCACTTAGAAGGTTAGTACAACGTCCGCTTCCTGTGCAGCGTCCACAAATGTAGCCACTCCACCACACTCGACCCCTTTAATTAAATCGCCTTCTTCAATTCCAATGATCGCAAAAGCAGCAGAGCAGGCAATAAATTTGGCTCCACCATCCCGCAGGATATCGACAAACTCCTGCAGCGATTTTGGCGCCCCCTCGAGCGTGATATTCTCCGCTCCACCCTTGCGGATGATATTCAGACCACTCATCGTAAAGAATAACGTTACATCCATATCCATAACCAGCGCGCCTGAACCCAGCATAAATGGTGGAAATGCCTTCTCAGGAATGTCCGATCCACAGAAAATTAGCATTTTTTGTGCCATAATTAACTTCCTTTCCAAATGTTCTGACTGTTATAATTACCATAACATTGCAGACTTATCTTATAATGTCAAAAGAATTCGCCAGCAAATTGGGAAAAAATTCTACCAAATAAACATTCATGTTATCTATCTTGGATATCTCATCTGTGAACTCTACCCCTATAAAACCGCCCCCGATTATTAAAACGTTTTTTGTCTTTTTGATTTCTTCTATTGAATTTTTGAGATATGACATATCTTTGTAGATGGGATAAACACCCTTTTTGCTGATACCTGGTATCGGGGGAGCAATAGGTGAGGAACCAGTCGCAAGAATTGATTTTTCGTAACTATATCTCTTACTCGTTTCAGTAACAACTACCTTTTCTTTCTGCTCTATCTTTATTGCCTCATCCACTATCACACCGATATTGTTCTTTTCTAAAGAGGTATTGCCAAGTTTGTTCTCATCGGAACTCTTCAAACTCGCAAACATGTATGGAATCCCACAGGGAATAGCCCCTTTTTCAACATCCTTCATCAGGGAGATTTTTTTAGCTGGATAGTATTTTCGTGCGGTAACCGCACTTACTATTCCTGCAGGGCCTCCTCCTATAACCGAAATATCTACTTTTTCTTCCATGGTACACCACAGTTAAAATGTAATAATATTATCTGCGTTTTTAATCCACTCTGCCAGCCGAAGGCCGTTCAAGGCTATATCCCTACCATCGTAAGGATTTCTATTAAACACAAGAAGAACGTTTGCCACTTGACCTTTTCTCTTTCTCTGAACCAAAAAATTTATCGCGCCACCAAAGGAAATGTCCCCATTGATTATCGAGCCTGTACTTGTCATCATCGGGAACACCTGGCCAATCGTTAATCTCTTCAAGCAGCGCAGGGCAGGGTTTATCTTCTGCCAGCAGTTCGTATGCACATTTAACGAGTATGAATTTTCTGTTCGCATCCGAATCTCCCTGATTGTGGTCGGGATGATATTTCAAGGAAGCTCTCCGATAGGCCTTTTTCAATTTAGTTCGATTTACGCCTTCTCCGACTTCGAGGATTTGGCTGGCTGCATGGCGAGCCTTTAAATCAAGAATTTTCGTTTCTACAAAATCAAAGTTGTCCGTTTTCATACTTTATGACTTACGTTTCTTTTTGATATGTTCTCGTACAAACGCAGAAAATCATTTCGATATTCAGGCAGCACATCTACAATCATGCTTCCCGTTGAATAAGCCTCTGCAATTCTACGGTCGTCCGGAATCTCAAGAATAACTTCTATACTTTCCTCGTCACAATATCGTTGTACTCCATCATCACCTAAATCACTGCGATTTATCACCACTGCGAAGGGCAGCTTTAACTCTCTGACCATCCCAACCGCCAGCTTCAAATCATTTAAGCCAAATGGTGTAGGTTCGGTGACAAGCAAACAAAAATCTGTCCCCTTAACGGCCTCGATTACCGGGCACGAGGTACCCGGCGGAGCATCAATTATGACAATTCCATCATTCGTCGCTCTTTCTTTGACCTTCTTTATCAAAGCAGGTGACCGTACGTCCCCAATATTAAGTCGTCCCTGTACGAATTTGACACTATCGGCAGTACCCGATTCAACAAATCCGATGGGTATTTGCTTTTCAGTAATGGCGTCCGTAGGACAAACTAGCGTACAGCCTCCACATGAGTGGCATAACTGTTCAAAAACCAGTGGAGTGTCTTTCAAGCAGATAATAGCACTGTATTGGCAAATTTGGCCGCAATTGCCACAACCTTCGCATAATTCCATGTCAACTTCCGGCACACCAATCGTAGTGTTATGAGTTTCTCTGATTTCAGGCTTAAGAAAAATATGTCCATTCGGTTCTTCAACGTCGCAATCAAGATACTGTACTTCTTTGCCCACCTGAGCAATTGAACAGGCAAGATTTGTTGCTATGGTTGTTTTTCCTGTACCGCCTTTGCCACTGGCAATCACAATTTTCATATCAAGCATAGACCTCAACACTATTAGGTTTATTCCAATCGAATTTGTCTTTTACAAACCAGCCTTCCTTGGGTAAACTATCAAAACATACCGGTTCTGGGCTACGCCATTTATTCCCCGGCAGTATTTCCCACTTTGTGTACCGATTCATCGGCGAAGCTGTTTTATCTATCCTGTAACCATCCGGGTGAAACCCAACATTGATTTCAGTTGCAGTAAATGTTTGTTCCATCGTGCATCTCCGCTATTGTGTTTCGTCGAATTGTCTTCGAATATACTGGCAGTAGATCGCTGACACAGGGTTATGAGCCAGGACACGGTCCTTGGCAATGAGCGTTGTCGCTGGTGCCTCTGAAAGCTGGGTAAAGATCGCATCATGCCCAACACAAAGCCCGCATATAACATTCAGCTGAGTTTCTGCCTCATTAAGCAGTTGGGCCTGTCCCGCAGGATTGCACATAACCTCGGGCTTTTCTGGTGAGATCCGCTCTAAACCAAAATCCTTCTTGTCAACTCCAGAGACCTTGCAACAGACCGACACGACCTCAAAGTGCTTCGAAAGAATATTCTCAATGATCCTTGCTTCTTCGCTCAAACCAATACAAAATGCCAGACCTATTCTTTGATATCCCAGCTCCTTAGCCAATAAAATTATCTCACCCAATCTTGTTTCTTTGCAATAATGCTTTGCCTCAACTAAAGATGCGGCTTGGTGTAATTTAGCGACATCATTATAATATAATGGTCTGTGCCTGGGGGTCTGCGAAAAACAATCCTTTCCATCTCTACACTCTTTGCTCTTACATACTGCGCATTGCGGGACTACGTTCTTTGTCACTTTGCTACCCCTTTGGAAAGCTTACTTACTATTTTTTTTCTGGACGATTACGACAGCACCATTGGGACATTCCGAAACACAGGCGGCACAGCCGGTGCAGGCTTCGTCATTAACAACTGCTTGTTCACTAATCTCAATGGCGCCCACCGGACACACATCAACGCAGATACCACAGCCTGCACATTTTTCAGAATCAACAACAGCAACAGCCCTGCGACCGCTTTCAAGCTGAATTATCCTTTGATACAGTTGCTGTTTTTGTTGCTCAAGCACCTCTGCCTGCTGTTTCAAGGCGGCTAATTCCTGCTCCTGGCCGGGCGGTTCGCTGCCTGCAGGGGAACCCGCTTGCAGGCTAACTGGAGGGACACCAGCCGGCATAACCATACCACGGCCCATTCCTCTGCCTCTGCCCATGCCTCGCCCCATACCGCCGCCGCGACCCATGCCGCGGCCGCCACCCCTGCCAAAACCTGCCCCTAAGCCTTGACCCATCGGATTAGTTTTTGGCTGATCACCTGCTATAGAAACCGTAGGTGCAGCGTTAACACCAAAGTGGCTGGCTACATTTGGCTCCGAGGCAGACGAAAAAGAACCTGCCTTGAATTGCTCAACAGCGCTACGAACAGGCCCGGTAACACCAACGATAACCTGTACCCCCGCCTGGCCAAATACGTTAAATGCGTTAGGGCCACAGTTACCGGTTAGTACCGCTGTTACTCCCTTTTCCGACATTAGTTGAGCCGATTGAATCCCCGCACCGCCGCCGAGGGCAATGTTGGGATTTTCGAGTGCCTCAGACTGCATCGTGTCAGTATCAACAATAAAAAAATACGCACACCGGCCAAATCGGACCTCCACATTGTCATCAAAAGTAGGGCCTGTTGAAGTCACTGCGATTTTCATAAAACCTTCCTTTCTATCAGAGGCCGCACGTTCCAGTTGGACAGGTTTCATTACCCCGTGACGAAGATTTGTCGCCCTGACCAACGGAGAAGCCCGATAACATCTTTTGTAAATCCGAGCTTCCGCATCCCTCGCAAACGTGTTTGGCTCTGGTCTTTCTTTTTTCCAGGAATTCCATCCTAAGCCCGCATTTGTTACACTTGTATTCAAATATTGGCATCTTTGTACCTCTTTCTAAATTTTTGCAAAACACTCCAGCCCCTCATGGCTCCGAAGGTAATCTCCTTTAATCCAAAAGCTTAGCTTCAAACCATTGGTTCTGCAGGTAGTCTTGAAACAAAAAGTTAAACACTACTTTTCTTTTTTTAATTTATCTATCATCTCTTGCACTTCTTCGGCACCTTCGCCATAGAACTTCTTCTCGTCCGGTGCCAGTTCGTACAGTAGCCGCAGGAATTCACCTGCGTGAACACGTTCTTCGTCAGCGATATCTCGAAGCACGTCTATGGCCAATTGATTATCCGTGGATTCTGTAAGTTGCATATACAACTGAACTGCTTCATATTCAGCTGCTACCATAAAGCGAATTGCTCTAACTAACTCGGCGTCTGTGAGTTTGCAGTCCTTTGCGAGTCCGCTGAACGGGTTTCCAAAATCCGGCATAATCTTATCTCCTTAAAAGCAAATTTCTTGCAATCTCCTGGCAGAGTGAGATTTATAGACCAGTACTGTCGTAGTAAATAAATCTGTTTCCGCTTATCTTGTTGCGACAATTTTATCTAAACAGGATTATACTACTTACTCTTTGCTGCTTTTCTGGCTCTCGAGTTCTTCTATACGCTTTTTGATTCCGTCAAGGCTATCTTCGAGATACTCCGCCTGACCTTTCAGGCCGTCCAGCTCCTGCTGAGCTGTTAAACTTGGAGCAAACGGCGCACCGCCATAAGCGTATGGGTTCACAGCACCACCATAAGCATAAGGGCTCACGCCACCTCCCCAGGCAGGCATGCCGTATCCAGCTCCGGCCCAACCAAAACCTCGACCTCGGCCAAAACCGCCACCTCGGAAACCTCGGCCCCGGCCACCATAGCCACGGCCACCAACGGGATTCATATAACCTGGCGCTGGATAACCAGCACAAAAACCAGCAGATCTACCTGTCATTGGTCCCATACCTGCAGGACCTGTTCCATCTCCACGCGGCATTTTATTCTCCTTTCTTAAAAATATTAAAGCCTTCTGTAAAATACGTAACTTTATATTAAATAATGATTTACAATCATTAT
>CAZZAX010000050.1:0-36179 GCA_964653075.1 uncultured Pirellulales bacterium | reverse complement strand
CCCCGGCCTGGTCGGCTGGCATGTGATGACCAGCAACGGACAGGTCGATCTTGCCGGCACCACTCGCGTCGACGACGGGGCATGGCACCACGTCTGCGGCGTGTTCGATAATGGGCGGATAATCATCTACATTGATGGTCAGCCAGATGCTTCGATCACGTCGGGCACAACCTTTGGCACCGGTAACATCCGTTATGGCCTGCTGGGTGCTAACAACAATGCCACAACCTTCAACGGCGCCACAGGTATAGGCAGCCCCATCGCGGGCGACATAGACGACCTGCGCATCTACGACAGAGCACTGACCCAGGAAGATATCATTCAGGTTATGAGAGGTGACCTGTTACTGGCATGGAATCCCATCCCGGCTGACGGCTCAATACCGGACATCAAACACTCAACACCTATTACCTGGTCGCCGGGTGATAATGCATCTCAGCACGATGTGTACTTCGGCACAGATAGAGATGCTGTGGACAATGCCGACACATCAACGGCTGACATATATCGAGGACGACAGAATAATACCAGCCATACTCCTGCCGAAGGTGTTGAATGGGATGGCGGGCCTTATTACTGGCGAATCGATGAATATAATACAGACGGCACCATCAGCAAAGGCAACGTATGGACTTTTACGGTTGCCGACTTCATTGGGATAGACGATTTTGAGAGCTACAATGACCTTGATCCCGATGACCCCGCGAGCAACAGAATATTTAATATTTGGATAGACGGATTCGACAACCCGGCAGTAAACGGCTCTATCGTTGGTTATGCTGCTCCTCCTTTTGCCGAGCAGACTATCGTTCACGGCGGCTCTCAATCCATGCCGTTTTCATACGACAACGCTGTTGGTTACTCTGAGGCGACATTGACATTGACTGACCCTCGTGACTGGACTGATGAAGGTGTCGGAGTACTGTCCCTGTGGTTCAGGGGTAATCCTACAGCCTTCATAGAAGACCCGGCCGGAACATTTACTATTAGCGCTTCTGGGACGGACATCTGGGATACTGCTGATGAGTTCCGCTTCGCCTACAAGCAGCTCGCCGGCGCAGGCTCGATTGTAGCACAGGTGCTCAGTGTCCAGAACACAGACGGCATGGCCAAGGCAGGTGTGATGATTCGTGAGTCGCTTGACCCGGGCTCGAAACATGCCTTTGTGTGTATTACACCCGGTAATGGTGTTGCCGCCCAGGCTCGTGTTACAACTGATACTACAAGTGTCATCACTAACCAGACTGGGATTACCGCACCGCACTGGGTGAAGTTAGAGCGAGATGCCGCAGGTACCTTTACGGCTTCCCATTCGTCCGATGGTGCCTCCTGGCAGCCGATAGAAGGCGATTCACCACGGTTAATCTCGATGAGTCAGAATGTTTATATAGGTCTGGCAGTAACCAGTCATAACGCTAATGCGACGTGCACTGCCGAATTCTCAAATGTTCAGACCACCGGCTCGGTCAGTCCGATGGTATGGTCGCACCGGGCCATTGGTGCAACTATGCTCAGTAACGAACCTCAACCGATGTATGTGGCTCTCAATGGAAGCGCAGTGGTCAACAATGATAATCCAAATGCGTCTCAAATAAATGACTGGACAGAATGGACTATCGACCTGACGTGCTTTGCAGACCAGGGCGTCAACCTCGCCAATGTCAATACAATTTCTATTGGCTTCGGTGATAAGAATAATCCTCTGGCCGGCGGTGCAGGTATGGTGTTTTTCGATGATATCCGTCTCTATCGACCGGCACCGTAAGATGGTATTTGATTGTTAACTAAAAGTGTGTGGTTTATTTAGTGGATTTCGTAATTTTGGGCTAATACCGAATTACTCGGTATTAGCCCTTTTTAATTGATGATTAATACTTGATTTAACCGTAACCGAATTGGCAAATTAATTATCTCAAAGTTTGTGGGTAATCGCACAGGGATTTTCCTTGACGAAAAGGTATTTAATTTGGTATAGATAACATTAGTGAAGCTTGTGCCTGCGCAGTCGGGCATCTGTGGCTTTTAATCTTTCTGCGAGCACAATTCTTGAAGTTTTCGTAAATAAAGGAGGAACTGCTGTGCAAGAAGCAAAGTTAAAGCGAGAACTATGGGATGCGCAGTGAAAATTTCTATGTTTCAATTAACATTTCAAACTAATTTTGAAGGAGGATTATTATGTGCAAAAAATTGATATATCTCGTTTCTTTTGTTTTGGTGCTGAGCATAGCGGGTAATGTCTCGGCTGATCTGGTAGCTCACTGGAAGTTCGATGACGGTTCCGGCGCAACCGCCCAGGACAGTTCCGGCAATGGTTACGATGGTACCCTGTTTGGTGAGCCAACGTGGGTGGCCGGGCAAATAGGCGGCGCTTTGGAATTTGACGGCTCTAACGACTACGTAGAGTTGCCTATCGGCTCGCTAATTAGTTCGCTGACCAGCTCCACTTTCGCCATATGGGTGGATTTTTCTAATGAGGGTGGCGGCTGGCAGCGTATTTTCGACTTCGGAACGGGCACGATAGTCAACATGTTCCTTACGCCGCGTATCGGCACCGATGGCACGATGCGTTTCGCCATTACGATTGATACTTACAATGATGAGGACCAGACGACCGCGCAGGCGACCTTGCCCAGCGGGTGGCATCATGTGGTTTTAACGATAAATGCTGATGAAAACGTCCACTCACTGTACCTTGACGGAGAGCTTGTAGCCCGGAACACCACTGCCAGACACACGCCGAGCACTCTCGGCGAGACTAATCAAAACTGGCTTGGCAGGTCGCAGTACGCGGCCGATGGATACTTCGACGGCCGTCTGGATGATTTCCGCATCTACGGCCGTGTTCTCACGCCAAAGCAGATAGAGGACTTTTATAATGGTATTTCTCCAGTGTTTACAAAGGCCCTTAATCCCATACCGGCCGATGGTGCTTACCATCCGGATACGTGGGTCAATCTAAGCTGGAGACCGGGAGATTACGCCGTTTCACACGACGTATATATAGGTGAAAATTTCGACGACGTTAACATCGGTGCAGAAGGCACATTCCAGGGTAATCAGATGGCAACTTTTATAGTCGCGGGCTTTCCCGGATTTGCTTATCCGGACGGTCTTGCTCCGGGCACAACTTATTACTGGAGGATTGATGAGGTCAATGACACCGAACCGAACAGTCCCTGGAAAGGCCCTGTCTGGAGCTTTAATATTCCTCCAAGGACAGCCTTTTTACCTGACCCGGATGATGCTGCCGAGGCTGTAGCTCTGGATGTTGAGCTTAGCTGGACGCCGGGTTTCCATGCGATTATACACTACGTTTACTTCGGTGACAATTTTGACGATGTGAGCAATGCCGCCGGTAATCCGCCTTGGGGCTCTACGACATATAGCCCCGGCCCGCTTGAACTGGCTAAAACTTACTACTGGCGTGTCGATGAGTTTGATGCCGTCACCACACACAAAGGTGCCGTCTGGAGTTTTATTGCTCAAGGCGCCGTCGGCAACCCGAATCCGGCTAAAGGTGCTGTGAATGTAACACAGACACCCGTTCTGACTTGGGTGCCGGGAGTCTTTGCTGATACACATGAAGTTTACTTTGGCACCGATGCAAGTTCTCTTGAACTTAAAGCAAGCGGAAATCTTGGCTCAGAAAGTTTCGATCCCGGACAGCTCGAGTGGAATACTACCTACTACTGGCGGATTGATGAGGCCAATGACGCCCATCCGGACAGCCCCTGGACAGGTCCCGTCTGGAGCTTTACCACGGCCAACTTCCTTATCATTGACGATTTTGAGTCCTACAACGACCTTGACCCGACTGACCCCGAAAGCAACAGGATATTTCTTGCCTGGCTTGACGGATTCGATAACCCGGCCATAAACGGTTCCGTAGTTGGTCATGCTAATCCACCTTTTGCTGAGCAGACTATTGTTCACAGTGGCAATCAGTCAATGCCGTTTGCATACGACAACGCTGTCGGCAAATCCGAGGCGACTTTAACATTGACTTCCAATCGTGACTGGACAGTCAAAGGTGTCAACAGATTAACAATTTGGTACCGAGGTAATGCGTCTAATGCTGCAGAGACGATGTACGTTGTCTTAAACGGCAGCGCTGGTGTCGATAATGATAATCCTGATGCCCCGCAGGCTGCTGCCTGGACCGAATGGAATATCGACCTGACACGCTTTGCAGATCAGGGTGTAAACCTTGCCAATGTAACTTCGATTACTCTTGGCCTTGGTAACAGGGCCAATCCGACTGCCGGCGGCTCGGGTATGTTATACTTCGATGACATTCGTCTCTATCCACCGGTGCCGTAAGCAGTAAGTTACATTTAATTTTGTGCTTGAAATAAATAGTTTGTTATAAAAGGGCCTATATTAAATCAATCAATATAGGTCCTTTATTTTTGGCTGTTGAATTTTTGTAATTGTTTATATCAAAAATTGCGGGTTTAAGATTAATACCCCCCGTGCTATTTCTCATTAAGCCATGTCGGTCCTGTGGTTATATCCACCTTTAGCGGCACATCGAGCCTGATAGCGCTAATCATTTGCTCCTCAATCCATTTTGAATGGTCGCCGGCATCGGCTGCGGGCAGTTCGAAAACAAGCTCATCGTGAATCTGAAGAATCATACGGACAGGTAATTGCTCGGATTCGATTTTTTTCTGAATAGTAATCATCGCTACTTTTATTAAATCCGCTGCCGAGCCCTGAATCACTGTATTTACTGCCAGCCGCTCGGCTTGTGAACGTTTTCCGGCGTTTTTGCTGTACAGGTTTTGGATTTTTCGCTGGCGGTTTAAAATGGTCTCCGCATAGCCTGTTTTTTTCGCCTGCTCTACGCATTCGTCCATAAACTTTCGAATTGAACTGTAACGGGCAAAGTAGTCATCTATGAATTTTTTGGCTTCGCTCTGGCTTATACCAATCGTTCGCGAAAGCCCGAACGCCCCCTGGCCGTAAATTACACCGAAATTGACAGTTTTGCAGCGTGAGCGCATCTCACTGGTTACATCTTCGATATCGCAATTGTAAATTTGAGAGGCTACGAAACGATGAATGTCCCTGTCGTCTGCGAAGGCGGCCATCATGGCCCGGTCCTTCGAAAAATGCGCCAGAAGGCGAAGCTCGATTTGTGAATAATCGCAGCTTAAGATGCAATCAGATTTTTGTTTCGGGATAAATGCTCCGCGGATTTTGCGGCCGAGTTCAGTACGAATTGGAATATTTTGAAGGTTGGGGCTGCTGGAGCTAAGCCGGCCTGTTGCTGTAATAGTCTGGTTGAACGAAGCGTGAAGACGGTTTGTCCTGGGATTTATCAGCAATCCGAGTTTTTCTACATAAGTATTCTGCAATTTGGTTAAAGTTCTGTATTGAAGAATCAAATCGGCAATTGGATGCTGGCTGCTGAGCTGTTCGAGAACGGCCGCATCGGTGCTTCGGCCAGCCTTGCCTGTGCGAAGGGAAGTCAGGCTGAGCCTGTCGAAGAGAATTTCGGCGAGCTGTTTCGGAGAGTCGATATTAAAGACCGAGCCGGCCTGTTCGTGAATCTTCTCTGTGAGTTTTTCAAGCGCCTCGGTGATTTGGCCCGACATATTTCTCAGTAAGCCCGTATCCAGCGAAACGCCGTTGTGTTCCATAATTGCCAGGATCGAGACCAGGGGCATTTCAACTTCCTCGAATAATTTTTTAAGCTGAGGCTCTTTTTCGAGTCGGCCTTTCAGATAGATATAAAGCCGGAAGGTTACGTCGGCATCTTCTGCGGCGTATTCACAGGCGGCGGCGGTATCGACCATATCGAAAGTTAGCTGATTTTTACCCTTACCTATAAGGGACGAGATTGGGACACAGTCATAATTCAGGAAATCGGCGGCCATATTGTTCATCGAATGGCTTCGGGCAGGGTCGAGACAATAAGAAGCGACCATAGTATCAAAGTGGATTGCTTTGACCGGCAGGCCTGCGTTTTCGAGGACGTGCAGGTCGTATTTGATGTTCTGGCCGATTTTTTTTACTTTTTTGTCCGCCAATATAGGCGCGAGTTTTCGGCGAAGAGTTTTTATATCAAGATGTTTCGAGCCGAGCGGCGCCTTTATTGGAAGATAAAAAGCTTTGTTAACCTGCCATGCAAAACTGATACCGACCAGGTCGGCCCGCATAGCATCAACGGAAGTTGTTTCGGTATCGAGGGCGAATAAATTTTGCTCTTTCAGCCCGGAAATAAATTTGTCGAATTTTTCTTCCGTGTCGATTAACTGATATTCGTGCTCGACAGTTTTAATTGAAGCGGGATGTTCGGCATTTAGTAATGACCGCTCTTTAACAGTCGCGGCTCTGTCCGGTTGTTTGATGTCAGCCAGGCCTAATTGTAAGAGCAGGCGAGTGAAGCCAAGCTCGGTGAACAGCCGGGTCAACTCCGGTTCGTTGAATTTCTTCAGGGCCAAATCGCTGTAATCAAACTGTATCGGAACATTACAATCTATGATCACCAGCTCTTTGCTCATAGCGGCCTTGTCTTTGAATTTTCGCAGATTGTCGCCGCGTTTGCCTTTTATTTCGTCGATGTGCTCGTAAAGATTATCAATTGAGCCGTACTTTTGTATCCAGGTTAGAGCGGTCTTTGGGCCGACATCGGGTACGCCGGGTATGTTGTCGGCGGTGTCGCCCTGGAGGGCGAGGCAGTCGATGAACTGGTGCGGCGATATTCCCATATCAGTTTGCATTGTCTCGGGATTGGTTACATTGCCGGTTTTGATGTCATAGATGCAGGTATGTTCGTCCAGAAGCTGAAGCATGTCCTTATCTTTGGTGCATATATATGTATCGATATTTTGAGTGCTTGCCTTTTTCGCCAATGTCCCGATTATATCATCGGCCTCGAAGCCGTCGATGCGGAGGACCGGGACGTTCATCGCATTTAGAATCTGCTCAATCCGGTCTATTTGCGCGGGCATATCATCGGGCATCGGCGGTCGGTGGGCTTTGTATTCGGCGTAGATATCGTTGCGGAAGGTTTTTTCCTTGCTGTCCATAGCCACGACGAGCATGTGCGGCTTTTGCCGCTGGATGAGGCCTACAAGTGCTGTTGTGAAGATGAAAGTGGCATTAGTCGGCTCGCCGGATGGACTGTTCAGCGGTCGCATCCGTGCGTAATACGCGGCGTAAATGTGCGCGTGGCCGTCAATTATGTAAAGGGTTTTTGCCATTTGAGCCACTTTACGGATTGGCAGGCCTGGTGTCAAGTGCAGGTTAGACGTTAGCTGCTGGTATATAGCATTTAATTCCAAGTAAAACAAAAAGATAAGTCGAATTATTTTTGTCTTTGAAATTGGGTCCTCGACTGCGACATTCGAGGATAAATTTGATTTGGGTTTGTATTGGCTTTGTTTTGGGTTTGCTTTTTTATGCCTAATGGCAGTTTTACATCTATATATCTTTGTATTATAGATATTTATGTTCAATCTGGTTTTTTGGCAAATTGGGTTTGTATTGGCTTTGAATTGGGTTTGATTGGGTTTGTTTTTGACTTTTGTCAGACTGGCAAAAATTGGATAATTCATTGTTCTAAAAGATGTTAAGTCTGTTTGGACAATTGGTGAATTGGGTTTGTTTTTGCGAAAAGTGACGGAACTTTTCGCAATTTTTTCATTGAATAAACAACCTTCTTCATTTTTTGCCTGCTTTTTTAACGATTGAGTTTTCATTTGTTTGTAATTACAGTTTAGTATCTTGACCATTTACTTACACGGAGGGTAAAAAAGCGCTCCCTCTATAATTAGAGGAACCTGCACGATTGATTCGAAAAAAGGGGGATTTTCGGGAGGGTGAATTTTGCTAAGTGCTTATGTAGAAAGGAATAAAATTTTTTTTAGAAAAATTGAAATTTGTCAAAAATTACCAGCGTTTTTTGTCGAAAATCGGGCCAATTTAGCCTGTACTGTGTGATGCTGATTGAGCATTTTCCTTAATATCGCAGGAAGCGTTTTCTTTCGGCCCTCATTTTCTTGCGAAGGGCCGAAAGAAAACTTGCTCAGCACGTAAACATTCTTATCTCTGAATTTGGTAAGAATGCGTTTATCGCGTTATTGCTGCCGGCAAGTTAATAACACGGGCTCATTATGGAAATGGGCAGGTGCATACGATGTTTCGCACGACCGAGACAAATCGTTCGGGGCCCCAGATGTCCAAATTACCCCCCTGGCTGCCCTAATCTGGCCGTCTGCCCAAACGATTTTTCTCTTGACCTAACCTCAAGGCCCCGATCTGTTCGGTGCACCTACCCATTAACCGGATGTAGTAAAAAATTTATATTTTAGAGAATTTTTTTCTTGAAAATGGGGCAACGATGTAATTATCATTTTTATCAGCGAGCGTAGACATCCTTGATTGAAGTTCATTATTAGTATTCTGTTACTGCAAAAGAGCGCGTTGATGTGTAAATGCGCAAGATAAAAATATATGGGGAAACCGTATAAGCAGTTGTTAGCAAATTATCATTGTAACAGGAGGTATTATTAATGGACCCGAACCTTTTCCATCTTGACTGGGAGCGTACGTTCGAGGCGCTTGTGGGTATTATTGTCTTGTCATTTCTTGTAGAGCGGGCATGTGCCCTTCTGTTCGAATCTCGCTGGTGGATTAGCCGGTTCGAAGATGCCCGCGTGGGTAAGCTCCCCGGGAGCATCGAGAACGCACCACCGGGCGAAACGAGCCCACCGGCTGCCGGTAGCGCCGCACCAGGTGCTGAGAATGCATCAGTTACGGAAAACAATCAGGCGGAGATAAAGGCCGGAGAAGCGGGCGGACCGACAGAACAGAAGGTCCTTGCCGGTGAAAGGTATCCCCTCAAGGAGCTCATAGTTTTTGTGCTGAGTCTTGTAATCTGCTGGGTGTGGACATTTGACGCGGTCAGTATCATTATGCTCAGGGAGCGGACGCATATAGCCGGTATCATCATCACAGCCACTGTGGTTGCAGGAGGCAGCAAGGCATCGATAGCGTTGTTCCATGATCTCTTAAAGGTTCGAAGCAGTGCCAACGAAGAGCGGAAGAAATACAGGGAACAAAAGAAATAAATTCGAGGTGTAAAAATGCGAGTAACGATCATTGTTCTCGGCGTCGTTTCGTGTCTGTTCGAATCGGCGTTGGGTCAGGAATTTTATGTCGAGGCCAGCCGGAACGCCATAGTACGTGATGAACCGGATTCGGGTGCTGAGCAGCTTCTGCGATTGGAGAGAGGTCATCAGCTCAACGCAGTTACGGGCCAACAGACCAACAGGTTTTACCATGTGTTTTTGCCTAACGGCGAGACAGGATGGGTGTCAAGGTATGTAGTTCGTCTATATACAGGCCCTGCACCGAATGCCCCACCAGTTGCAGTAATGCCATACGTCGGCGGCGGGCTAACGGAGCAGGAGCGTGAGTATGCCGCGCTGCACCTGGCAATCGGCAAACCGGCCGGCTATAAAGAGATGTTCCGGCTGGGTTATGCCGTCGGGTATGACCCGAAGTTCAAGATACCTGTTTGGGTGCAATATAGACTAAACCGAGCCAACTCAGAGAATAACAGCTTTGAACGCTCGAACGCCTTCGACGAAGATGGAGAGGTTCGCCCCCATGCCCGGGCCACACTTGATGATTATGCAGCGGTCAGCAGCGACTATGTGCGGGGACATATGGCCCCGGCTGATGATATGCGATGGAACCAGGAGACCGAAGAGCAAAGCAACCTGCTTACTAATATTGCCCCACAGGTCGGCGCCACTTATAACGGAAGCATATGGAAAACTATCGAGAACCGTGTGCGATCCTGGGTGAGAGACCGTGAGGACCTTACTATCATCTGTGGCCCGGTTTTCGAGGCCCGAGCGCGCGTTCAGCAAATCGAGCGGCAGCCCGATACAGCCCGGCAAATGCTTTTTAATGTTATCGGCGAGAATAATGTTGCCGTTCCGACTGCGTTCTTCAAGATAATAGTTGACATGCGCAATCAGCAGCGTCCGGACGTGATTGCCTTTCTGGTCCGACATATTGATACTGTCCCCGGGCCGGAGCGACAAGTAGAGACCTATTTGACAAGCATAAACCGGATTGAGGAACTGACCGGCCTTGATTTTCTTACAAACCTGCCCGAAAATGTGCAGGAGGAAATTGAGAGAGAACCGGCGGCGAGTTCCTGGTAGAGGCTTAAAAAGAGAGATACGCAGCGGGGGATATCACTCTTTATTAGTAGAGGTACCAGCGGTTTTGTCAAGGATTTTGCCTGTATTATGCTATTTTAACGGGCAAAACCGCCCTACTGTCACGTATATCCGTGCGTATTAAAAAAGCAGGAATCGTCGGTTTTGATTGATTTTTTTGTCCTTTTTTAACGTTTTTTTTATAGTGGACGAGGGAATATATAGTTTGGTAGATTAGCATATGTGAGATATTAAAGGATTATCTCACGGGGTAAATCTAATTGGGCAAGTTTTTTTATTGAAAGTTCCACATCGATAGTGTAATTATTCTTTAGGTCAGTGAGAGAGACATCATGGATTTTAGGTTTGAGATTACACTGTCCGCAGCAAAAGTGATTATTTTACGGAAGCTATATCATGAGTAGTTAGTGATATTAAGAATATGAGAGAAATTAACAGGATAATTGGCGTTGCATATTATTAATCCCAAGAAAGGAATGCAAAATGAAACATGTCAAATGGCTATTAATCTGTCTGGTTGCAGTCGGGCTTATTTGTTCCGGATGTAAGAAGGAAAGCTCAACCCCGGAAGAGCCAAATGCACAAGTGACATCGTCACAGGATCAGACTGCGACGTAGAAGTAAATCGTGTCGGATGCAGATGTCGTGACCTGCGAGCCTTAGAGCACCACAATCTTCAGGCTCGATATTTCGAAGAATCTCCGGCCGTCCCTTGTCCACGGGATGGAGGGGGGACATTGTTTGAACCGGAGGCAGCACAACGCAGGTGCATCATGGGACGTTCGTTGTGAGGAGTGAGCTAAAGTGCCTAAAGTTAGCTAAAGTTGGATGCTTCGGCCGCCGGCGAAGCTATGACCGAAAGCCGATAGCGGATCTCTGTGCGGGGCCAGGACGTAGTCTTAAAGATAGCATATACGTAAAGCGCGTACGCCGGTACTTTTCTATCGAAAAGTAAGGCTCGGGTATGCATACGCGCTTTACGTATGAGAACTATGAATTTCCGACAAGCAAAATATTCAAAACAAGAGCTTTTTCATTATAAGAAATATGTATAATAAGCAGTTATGTGCAGGTATTTATTTGTATTGTACATGAAACCAAGATAAAGATATTATTCGGAGGTAAGAGAGATGAAAGAAGAAGGAAAAAATAACAATGGCAATGGAAGTTCAGAGTCGTTTCCGTCAATCACCACAATCCTGGTTGGTATCTGGCTTCTGGTGTTTTCGGCTCTTTCGGTACTTGGACTTTACTGGGCCTTTTTGCTCATATCACTGCATACCGTTAATCCCGAAAGCATCCGCCAAATCCAGGAGTCTCTGGTTACGATGTTTGCGGCCGGGGTGGGAAGCAGTATTACTACCATCCTGGGCTATCTTATGCATGCAAGTGTAAAGAAAGATTTCGATTCAGCCTATACACCGTGGTATGTTGCACGTCCCGTTATGGGAATGTTGTTGGGACTGGTCTTCTACTTTGTGATCAAGGGAGGACTTTTCGTCCTGACGGTCAAGAGCTCGACCTCCGGAATCGAAGAAATGAATCTGTGGTCGCTTTCTGCTACCGGGGCGTTGGTGGGTTTGTTCAGCAAAGATGCGATTGAAAAACTTCGTGAGCTGTTCAATACTCTGTTCAGGACACAGGATAAGATGAACCGTGAGCTAATGAACCGTCTGCCCGAGGGATTAAAGGCTCAAGTGTCACCATATCTGGGTGGAGAGGCCAAGCAATCGGAGCAGCCCCCTAAAAGAGAAAAAGATAAAAATAAAAAATCAGAGGTAAAGCCCAAAAGCAAATAACAACCGATTCGATACGAATGCGTAACTATCACAAACAATTGATTCTTCTGTTTATAGCGTGTGTTATTGCTGCCTCAACATGGGTAATTATGGACAGGAGTCTTATACCCGGCGAGTATGCCCAACTGTTCTGGTTCCTTTTTGCACCGGTTTCCGCTTCATATGTTTCGGTATCTTTGAAAAGCATATTGCAGCTTCCAACGATAATTACGAAGACCTTGATGGGAGTTGTCGCTGTTCTTGGCTGGTATTGCCCGATGGCGCTTATAGCGATGCGAAAGTTTCCGTTATCAAAAAGACACAAAATCTTCTGTATCGTTGCCTTTATCCTTATATGGATACTTCCGTTAGCCGGCTTTATTGCATCGAAGAGTGAGTAAAATGGATAAGTGATAATGAATGACGGAGAACACAAGACGGAACGGAGAAGCGTTTATGAATAAGTGGAATGTTTTTGCCGTTTGCTGTTTAATCTCGGTGGCGAGTTTAATATTTACAGGGCAGCGGAGTGCTTATGGCGGCGGCCTTCGGAAGTTAGATGCGACATCAGGCGGGTATAAGCTGGTGTGGTCGGATGAGTTTAATAAACATGGCCGGCCTGAGTTGAATAAATGGACTTATGAGAGGGGCTTCGTACGTAACAGGGAGCTTCAGTGGTATCAGCCGGAGAATGCACGATGCGAAAATGGACTGCTTATCATCGAGGGGCGGCGTGAGCGCAAAGCCAATCCCAATTACAGGCCTAACAGCAGAAACCGGAGGGAAATAAGAGAATATGCCGAGTACACATCGGCAAGCTTGACTACCAAAGGTTTGCACCAGTGGCAGTACGGGCGGTTCGAGATGCGCGGGCGGATTGATACTCGCGATGGATTATGGCCTGCTTTTTGGACGCTTGGTATCGAGGGGAGGTGGCCGGGCTGCGGTGAGATTGACATTATGGAATATTACCGGGGGATGCTTTTGGCTAACGCGGCCTGGGGGACCCAGAAGCGATGGGTACCCAAGTGGGACGATGTGCGCGTACCTATAACGGATTTTAAGGACCCGGGCTGGTCGGGGAAGTTTCATTTATGGCGGATGGACTGGGATTCTGAGAGCATCAAACTTTACGTTGACGAGGTTCTTTTGAATACGATTGACCTTAAGGAGACGTTTAACAAAGACAAGGAGGGAAAGAATCCGTTTCGACAGCCGCACTATATTATTCTGAATCTTGCAATTGGGGGGACGAGCGGAGGGGACCCTTCGAAAACAAAGTTTCCGGCGAGATTCGAGGTGGATTACGTTCGTATTTACAAAAAACAATCCCAGAAAGCGGGCAGTAAATAGACTAAAATATCCGCAGTTTTTTGTGTGGAAACCACGTAAAAGAAGTTATAATTAAACAATATGAAGCAGGTATATATAGCAGACGACCCAACAGAGGCACATCTTGTGAAGGGGATATTAGAGCAGTATGGAATCTCATGTGAGATTCGGGGTGAGGCATTATGGATCGCACGCGGGCAGTTGCCTCTTACATCTGAAACTCTTCCGACTATCTGGATAAGGGATGATACCAGATATGAAGAAGCCAAGGAGCTTACCGAGCGATTTCAGAAGGGGACATTAACTACCAAGACCGGCTCAGACTGGAAATGCCCTGAGTGCGGTGAGGAAGTTGAGGGGCAATTTACAGATTGCTGGCAATGCGGGGCGAATCGACCCGAGGAAACACAAATATATGAAGGCAGGGCCGGTGGAGCTGCAGGAAAAGCTACACTACCATTAATGACCCGGTCGGTAATGGAAGAATATCTTAAATCAACAGAAATAATCGATTGGCATCATCCGGATGTTCTTTCGAAAGCCAAAGAAATCGCAGCCGGCAGAGAAAATCTCACTGAAGTGGCGCGGTCGTGCTTCGAATGGGTCAGAGACAAAATCAAACATATCGGTGATTACAACATTCAAACAGTAGCCTGCTCAGCTTCCGAGGTGCTCAGAGCAGGTTCTGGTATTTGCTATGCCAAAAGTCATCTCCTGGCGGCATTGTTGAGGGCAAATTCCGTCCCTGCGGGTTTCTGTTATCAAAGATTAAGCCGGGATGACGATAGGATGTCTTTTTGTCTGCATGGTCTTAATGCTGTTTATCTTGAGGAATATGGCTGGTATAGAATTGACCCGAGGGGAAATAAGGAAGGTGTAAATGCTCAGTTCACGCCGCCTCAAGAGCAGTTGGCATTTACAGTACAAATCAAAGGTGAAGCAGACCTGCGGGAGATTTGGCCCGAGCCTCTTGATATGATAGTCGAGCGTTTGAGAAGATATAAAATCAAAGACCAATTATGGGATAATCTGCCTGATATCCAGATCATATAAAGTAATAATTCGCAGGATGGAAACTAAGGAAGCTAAGGTCAGCCATCTATTGATGACTCGAACGAGCACATATAAGGCAGTGATTGAGTTTGGTTGTTACGAATTTGATTAAGATATTTGGAGAAAGAACATGGGCATTTTTAAGTTTGCAGGGATAGAGATAAAAGATGCTCCAGTGGATGATGTCCCCAAGTGTCCGAAATGCGAAAAGGACTTAGGCGAAATATGGATAAAATCCAAGGGATCTGGTTTTGTGAGTCAGCAGCAGATTATGATGTGTCCTCACTGTAAGTCTTTTTTGGGCTTTGGTGCATTTTCAATATGAAGGAGAGTTGATATAACGGGCCGTTTCACTCAAACAGTCAGAGAACTGCGGCTGTGTTTGCACTTGTGACTATATATGAGAGGGCGTGGAAATGATCAGTCGGTCGGTTTTTCAAATAGATTGCACTGGTGTGATTCCGGAATGCGGATTTGAATGTGCCAGGTGCGTACAGGAAATAAGCTCGTCATTGACCGGTATGAAAGGCGTCGGAAAGATTTATACCGATGGTGAAGGGGTTACCATCGAGCATGATTCCGAGGCGGTGACGGCCGAGCAACTGAAAGATGTATTGAAAGGACTGCCCTCATTCTATGAGAGCCACTTTGTTCCGATTCTTGTATAATTGCTGCCGGTCCTTCAGTAACATATAAATAAACGGGAGAGTGGCCCGGCTGTATGTTGTTGTGCAGAAACGTTGTCATTAGTTGTCAGCTTGATGACACACTGGAGGTATGAGATGTATGGTGTGACAGAAGAAGAGATCAAATGCCTTGTATCGGTAATCGATTATTCTGAGGCACTTACTATAACGGCAGCGCAAGACGATGTCAGGGCGGCCTGTGAGGCGGCAAAGATATATGGTTTTCGCGCTGTTGTGGCATTTCCCCAGTACCTCGGTGTTCTAGTAGATGGTTTGAAAGGTACAAATGTACGGGCGCAGATTCCTGTGGGTTTTCCCTGTGGAGGAGTGACGACGCACGTGAAATGCACCGAGGCTGAGGAAGGATTGAAACGGGGGGCGACGGACCTTGATATGGTAATGAATATTTCAGCATTTCAGGCCGGGGACTACAAGGCTGTGTCAGAAGATGTTTCAGCGGTCATGGCCGTGGCCAGGCCCTTTAAAGTGCCATTTAAGGTGATAATTGAGATTGGAGTCCTGAGCGATCAACAGATTGTTATCGCTGCAAAGCTGGTAGCAGACTGCGGAGCGGATTTTGTTA
Source organism: uncultured Pirellulales bacterium (assembly GCA_964653075.1). GTDB lineage: Bacteria > Planctomycetota > Phycisphaerae > Sedimentisphaerales > Anaerobacaceae > NIOZ-UU13. The sequence goes on along the minus strand of CAZZAX010000050.1, from coordinate 20,542 downwards.
AGACCTGCACGGGGTTCGGTCCTGGCCGGGCTACAGTGCATAGTATCGGCCTGATAAAGGAGGTCGTGGGCGAGCGTATCGGCATAAAGGCATCGGGAGGGGTGGCTTCCATCGAGGATGGAGTGGCATTTATGCGTGCCGGGGCCACAGTCGTAGCTATGCGAAAATATCTTGTTGAGCAACTCAAAGAGCTTGAATCGGCTGGATAACAGTGCAACTCATAATGACAATTTGTCGCTCATCGCTCGTAATCCTTACCTCGCATTTAGGTGCAAGATAAACTCCCGCAAGAATCCACACAATTAGTAAAACAATCTACATCTTTATAGTTTTATCATCAACATTTGTCTGTCCGGAAACGCTTCTACCACCTGTTATAGGGGGAAATACCTATAACAGATATGGTAATTACCCTGATAGCATAATCAGGTCTTGCCCCGATTGACGGGTAAATGGATCCAGCTAAAATTTTTCCTATAAGCTGGCTGAAGTTTATTGTCGGATTTGGGGTCTGGAACAAGACGGCTAACTGAGCGAGCAAGAAAAGAAAATTGTAGAAAGCCATCAATGGATGGCTTGGGAAAGGAAAATGGAAGAAGCAAGATCGACCAGACATTTATCGGCAAATGATGTTTGTATAATCGAAAGTTCCAGATGGGCTGAAACCCATCCTACATGAGCGTTAATAATAAACAAGAATACTGAGTCTTTGTATGGAAACCATATATACATAGTTAGGCATCAACACAACATGCCGGTAGAAAGAAAGGAGGAAAAATGATTAAAAAGCCGCCTTAGAATCAAGTGACTGAGTCATCTGAAAAACCGTAGTTGAGAAATAAATGCACACTAAACTGGAGACAAAATCATGAGTGCTGATTCATTGTATGACAATATAAGAAGCTACCTAAAATTGACGACACGGGTTGTTTCCAAAGTAGGGAGTCACATTAATGTCGGTGAAAAATTTACATTAAGATTCACAGGCAGCAACTCTGCATACGCAGCGAATATTGTTCAACAACCAAGAATAGTATTCAATAACACCCGGATATATGTGCAGGGTACCGCATATGCAAGGCCAGTAAAAGGTTCAGGCTGGCATAACCTGCCGGACACGGTTCTATACCCCGGGGAATCGAGTTCGGTAGATATTGAATTTGAGGCGATAGGAGACCTAGGCTGGTGGGCCGATATTTGGAGTTCAGAACACGTTGCAAAAGCGTGGATTTTTGCGGACTTAGATCAGAATCAATTCTTCACAATAAGGAACTACATGGACGTTCACGAGGAGATTGAAGAGACTTAAGATTGAAAGGATAAATACCTTACAAGGCCATCCATCTGACCGCAAAACCCGTCGCTCACAAGCTCGCTCTGGGTTTTGCGGCGGCCGGTTAACAGCACATATCATAATAACAAGGTCGCGTGGATCAAAAATCTGAGCGGAACTCGGCTCAGGAAGAACGGGGAGGACGAAAGGCACCGGGAACAACAGTCGAACGGCCAAAGCCTCCGAAGTGCGGCTGTGAGACGAGGGACTATATCTACACCCAGATCGGGTCGCTGTCGCCAGTAGGCGGGCGTCCGCTGCGCATCCACGTCACCATCCAGAGTGTGGTCGTATGCGATCCAGCCACACCGAATCACTGCTACTACCGATACATCGCGTCCGCCGAAGTCCAAAGGTTTCGTCCTCGCCGCGGAAAGCGGCCAGCGACTTGGGAATTCTATCGCCAACGTCGTGCGTTTATCCAGTCCTTCACAGTCCACGACGATGTAAACAAGACGGAGCGACCGGACAGGATAGACAAAACGCATCTTGAGATGGGAGAGTGGTTCCCCCTGGCGCCACAAAAAGAGAAGACGCGTGTCACGCTCGAACTTGCTGGCTCAATACGTGGTGGTTGGCGCACAACAATCAACCGCAATCTCGTGCTATGTGTTCCCAAACTCGATAATCCCGAATGCCCTGAGTAGTCAACAGAAAATAAGGACAGTAACGGCAAATTAACGAAGAACCTCCTCCTGCTTTTTTACGAAAGCAAGAAGGGGGACTACATGCAAGCTCACAGGATTTTATTAAACTATTGCTTGACAATGACCGATTATTGTGATAAATAGCAAGAAATGGTAATATGAAGCACGGAACAGGGCAAAAAAGCCTGATAGAAAGATTTGGTTTATTATGAACTGCGTTATAAACAATATGATTATGATAATTATTGCGGAGAAGCTCAAGCTGCCCTGAGAAAGCTATAAACTAAGCTATTAAAGCCTTCCAGAGCAGCCAACTCTGGAAGGCTTTTTTATTAGCAAGGAGAAATTATGGCAAGGGAAGTAATCATAAGAAAAGCAGTAGCAGAAGATGTTTCGTCAATTCTTGAATTGTGGAAAGAGCTTATGGAAATACAGCAGAATTTGTAAATTAATGTTTGTTTGAAAGAGCTTGTTATGGGCAAGACAAAGAAACAATCGTGGTATGAGCAGGACGGATTCTGGAAGACAATTGCGCCGTTACTATTCAACAGCGAACGTATGCAGTCGGCAGGACAAGAGGTTGAGCAGATAGTTTTATTGCTAAAATTACAGCCGGGTGTGAGCATTTGCGATTTATGCTGCGGTATAGGAAGGCACAGCGTGGAATTAGGCCGCCTTGGATACTGTGTTACCGGCGTGGACAGGACCGGTTTATTTATTGAACAAGCGAAGCAAAAGGCAAATGAGCAGGGTCTAAATATTCGGTTCGTGCAGGACGATATGAGAAGCTTCTGTGAACCGAATGCCTTCGATGGCGTGATAAACGTTTTTACATCGTTCGGATATTTCGAAGAGGCGGCGGACGATAAGCGGGTACTCGAAAACGTATATAAGTCGCTTAAAGAAGACGGCGAATTTCTAATAGAAATTATTGGAAAAGAAGTGCTGGCGCGAATCTTCCAGGAAAAAAGGTGGTGGGAAGAAGACGGTGTAATAATTCTGGAAGAAGCAAAGCTCAGTAAAGACTGGAGTTCGGTGGACAACCGCTGGATAATAATCAGGGACGGTAAGCGGGATGAGTTTCGATTTTCTCTTAGACTTTACTCGGCCGCTAAGCTTAGTGAGCTGCTTAAAAGCTGTGGATTCCGACAGGTGGAAATCTATGGGGATTTGAGCGGTTCGCCGTATGACCAGACAGCAAAAAGACTGGTTGTGGCAGCCTATAAGTAAATCAAAAACAGGCCGTATGCTTGACAACGGCCGCTGAAGTTTTAATATAACAAGTTCAATATTATTTTAAGGATTTGTTTGATGTCGGATAAAGATAAGAAAAGTAAGGGTTATCGAGATACGTTGAATTTGCCTAAAACGGGCTTTTCGATGAAGGCGAACCTGATTCAGCGAGAGCCGCAGTTGCGTAAGAAATGGGCGAAGGAGAATATTTACGGCAAAATCAGAAAGGCCCGCAAGGGTGCGCCTTTGTATATACTGCATGATGGGCCGCCTTACGCCAACGGCGATATTCATATGGGGCACGTCATTAACAAGGTGCTCAAAGACCTTGTTGTCAAATATAAGACCATGGCCGGCTTCGATGCGCCTTATATACCGGGCTGGGACTGTCACGGCCTGCCCATCGAGCTGAAAGCGGTAACCGAACTCGGTGAGAAGGTGCACGAGAAGAGCAAATTAGATATTCGCAGGGACTGCTTCAAATATGCCCGAAAGTACGTCAAAGTTCAGAGCAGGCAGTTTCAGGGATTGGGGATATTCGGCGATTTCGAGAACCCTTATCTTACGTTTAAGCCCACATACGAAGCGGGGATTCTGGAAGTATTCGCCATTCTGGTCGAGAAGGGACTTGTTTATAAGCAATTGAAGCCGATTCACTGGTCGATTGGGTGCGAGACGGCGCTGGCTGAGGCGGAGCTGGAATATAAGGACATTTCGTCTCCGAGTATCTTTGTGAATTTTCCGGTATCTCAAGAAAGTATCGGGCGACTGGACGAGCTTGGCTTGGTAAAGCAGGATGAAGCACAAAATGCGAAGGTCTGCTTTATGATATGGACGACTACTCCCTGGACCCTGGCGGCGAATCTGGCTATTGCGGTCCATCCCAATCTCGAATATACGACGCTGACTTACGAAAAGGACGGCGAGAAGTTTATCTCGTTAGTTACAAATGAGCGTATCGAGGCGGTAATCGCGGCGGGCGCCTTAGGTGAAGGACAATACGGCATCGGCGAAAAATCCGTCAGAGGCAGCAAGCTCGAAGGGCTTCGCTACGAGCATCCGTTCGTGGAAAAGAACCCGACGGACAAGGATGCTTATATGGTCATACCGGCTTTGTACGTTACAACCGAAGACGGGACGGGACTTGTCCATACTGCTCCGGGACACGGAATTGAGGACTATATATCGGGGCAAAAATATGACCTTGCTATCTACTCGCCGGTGATGGACGACGGGCGATATGATAATACGACGCCTGAGTGGCTGCGGGGGCAAAACGTTCTGGAAGTTGAAACCATCGTCAATAATCATCTAAGGGAAAAGAAGCTGCTTTTTGCCGAGGGCGAGATTATGCACAGCTACCCTCATTGCTGGCGGAGTAAAGGGCCGGTGATTTTCAGGGCGACAGAACAGTGGTTTATCAGTGTCGATAAAGAGCTGCCTGATTCAGGCAAAAGCCTGCGCAATATGGCGCTTGAGAGCGTTCGAAATGTTAAATGGATTCCCGGGTGGGGCGAAAAGCGCATTGCAGGGATGCTCGAATCGCGGCCCGACTGGTGCATAAGCAGACAGAGAAGCTGGGGACTTCCTATTCCCGCTTTTTTCAACTCACAGGGAAGCACTTTAATGACGAAAGAATCGGTGTCGGCTGTGGCCAGGCATATTGCCAAGAACGGCTCGGACAGTTGGTTTTGCGATTCGCCTGAAGAGATTTTAGGCAGGGATTTCGAACTGCCGGAGGGATTCGTTCTCAGTGAGCTGCAGAAGGAAGAGAACATTTTCGATGTCTGGTTCGAATCGGGCTGTAGCTGGTACAGCGTGTGTGTTAAAGAGGCGGGCTGGGAAGTGCCGGTGGATTTGTATCTGGAAGGCTCGGACCAGCATCGTGGATGGTTTCAACTGTCACTTCTGCCGGGTATTGGAGCGACGGGCAGGTCGCCGTTCAAGAGCGTTCTGACGCACGGCTTTACGGTTGATGAGAAGGGAATGAAGCAGTCGAAATCGTTAGGCAATTATGTTAATGCCCAGGAAGAAGTGGAAAAGTACGGTTCGGATATTCTTCGGCTGTGGGTTTCGAGTGTAAATTATCAGGAAGATGTAAGATGTAATGATGAGATAATCGGACGGACGCAGGACGCTTACAGGAAAATCAGAAATACACTGCGATACCTGCTCGGCAATATCAACGATTTCGACCCGAATGCCAACGCGATAACCTACGATGAGATGTTCGAGATAGACAAGTGGGCGATGCAGCAATTGCAAAAGCTGATAAAAGGTGTTGTCGAGGCATATGATAACTTTGTATTTCACAGGGTATATTCGCTTGTCTATAACTTCTGTACAGTCGAGATGAGCAGTATTTATATGGATGTGCTCAAAGACAGGATGTACTGCGATGCGGCGGACAGCCTGTCGCGGCGGAGCGCCCAGACGGCGATGCACAGTATATTGGATTGTTTGATTCGGATTCTTGGGCCTATATTGGTTCATACCGCCGAGGAGGCGTGGGACGCAATGGAGTTCAAGAGCCAGGAAGTTGAAAGTGTTCATCTGGCCGATATGCCGAAGGTCGATAGTTCGATTGATTTTAAGGGCGATGAGCCGCGGTGGCAAAAGCTGATGGGGCTTCGGGATGAGGTTTTGAGAGTTCTGGAAGGTTTGAGACAGGAGAAAAAGATTGCAAGCAATCAGCAGGCGTGCGTAACCATCAACTGTGATGATGAAGATGCCGGCGTTCTGAATGAGTTCGGCCTTGAGCAGTGTGCTGCACTTTGTATCGTCAGCGAGGTGAAACTGCAAAAGGCGGTAGGTGAAACTACAGTCGCGGCAGAAAAGAGCAGTTACAATAAATGCCAGCGTTGCTGGAACTATTGGCCGAGCGTCGGAGCCAACAGCGAGCATCCTGATTTGTGTAAGCGATGTATCTCGGTTGTGCACGGACTGACGCGGACTCTTTAGGACACGAACTGACGCAACAATGACAGCAAAAGACAGACGACAGATGGCATAGGTGACGGTGTCAAAATCATTATTCCATGAGATACTTGAGCGTATCAGTCATTTGAAACCTGTGCCAATTGGATTCGGCTGATGATAACAATTGCTGAACAACTTGAATTTGTGAAAGAAAGGGCGGTCACGCTCTGTGCAAAAGTAGTTATTGGAAGAAAAGCGTGGCGTAAATAAACGTGTTTTCATGCATATTTTTCGTAAAATTGCCTCGGAAAAGAAATTTCGTGGCCGTTGAATGTGAATATGGTAAGATTATTGGTGTCGTACAGAGAAAATTGTGTTTGTTAAGCGTTCAAATGGGAAATTCAAGATTAAATTGCTGGACTTTGTGATGGTTCTGTATTGCTGAAAAAAGGGAACAAAACCTGTGATGTAAATAGGATGTATAACAATGGGATATACTATCAAGTATGTTGGTAAGAAGAAATGTGACGATAGACATTTTCCGTGGCACCTGTTGGTGGTATTGACGTTGATGTCAGGATTGCTTGCGGGATGCCGTGGAAAGGAAGATCCTGAGTTATTAAGATTAATTGCCGATGGCTATGAAGCTAACCTGAAAAGGTTGCGAACCTGGAGAGGTACTGCAATCAGGCGTGTGGGGAAATCGTCCCCTCAGCCATTGAACGGTAAGATGCCATTGAATTTTAAGGAAGAGACCGCCGAACGGTTGAAGTTCGTAGCCGACAGGGATAAAGATGCGGCCTCATGGTACGGGGTTCCTGTAGTAAAGAAAGATCCTGACAGTGAGTCCAAGCCGCAATGGGTACGTGTAAACAGTGGTATGAACAAGGGTAAGTACCACTACAAAATGGATATGATGAGGGAACCCGAGCAGTATCAGCGACATGAACGCATATTGCTAATTTATGGCAAAAACGCCGTGTCACATGGGATTCAGCTTGACGAATTCGATCCCGTATGGGTGCTAATCGAGGATCTTGGGGCCCATGGAACCATGGGAGAGGCACTGAGAAAGTGGGCTGAAGCAATTGAGAATAAGATACCGCCCCCGGAGGGAGCCGGTTACAACATTGAACGCAATGGAGATGTTGTAACGATTAAATTCTATGGACGTGATGATGAGAGTGAGAGGGGCGGCATATTTAGGAGTAGCTATGTTTTTGATATAGCGAAAGGCTGTAGCATGGTCGGGCAGCATCATGTCAGTTCACGATCCGAGACTCACTGGGAACTGGACTATGAAGAGCATAACGGTGTTTTCGTGCCAAGGGAGATCAGTCACGTCCATAGAAACAAGGATGGGGGGCTTCACCATCACATCGTTTTCACGACAGAGATGGTGAACAAGCCTGTTTCCGAGTCTGAATTTACTTACGAGGCTTTGGGCCTTCGACCTGGAGACCATATCGTTGATCATACCAAGGGCGGGGAGACATCTCAATGCGTATTAACGCCTGGCACCGCATCGCCCTCACCGTCTCCAAACGAAAGAAATGAGACTATCGTTATTGAAATTGGCGATATTGCGCCTGATTTTAACAGTGTAACCACTGATGGGGAAGAGTTTAGATTGTCGCAACTCAGGGGCAAATACATATTGTTAGATTTCTGGGCAACTTGGTGTGCTCCGTGCATATATGAGATGCCTAACCTGAAAAAGGCTCATTCTAAATACGGACCAAATGGATTAGAAGTGATAGGAATAGGAATCGGTGATCCAGAAGAACATCACATATATGTCCAGAAAAAGAAGCTTGAATGGAAGGAGATTTCAGACAAAAACAATAACATAAGAAGAATGTACCACGTAAGCGGTGTTCCTTCGCTATTCCTAGTAGATCCTATGGGGGTTGTAGTTTCAAAAGGAACCGAATTGAGAGGGAATAACTTGATGAAAACACTGGAAAAACACATTAAAAGGGCTCCGGAAAACTAAATTAAGAGGAGCTGAGGGAGGTTTTATCCTTCTAGGAAAAGATATTTTACATCATTGAGAAATACCAGTCAAGAATCTTATGAATCGAATCGGCTGATCGGCTGAAGGCGTTAAAATTAAACACAATTGGTATGATACATTTATTTTAATACAAAGTATCCGTACCAGGGGTCTTGCTCCCAGAACCATCTACCTTCTATGTTAGAAAGTGGAACCGCTCCGAATGATGGCTGGGCAGCACAACCAACAATTAAAGCCGAAACCATAATAACCAGCTTCCTATATAAATTAGAATCGACAATATTGCAGTATTAAAATATTTGTTGAGCCTTTTAACATGTTTAACATATACAAATCTAATAATAGCTAAAATAACAACAGCAATTTTTAATGGCTCATATATAAAAATTAGAAACATAGGAGTAATTGAGAGAAGATTTTTAAGCCCATGACGATATGTAAGTATATCCATATGTAACCATTCGATGATAGAGAGAACAGGTATTGTTATTAGAATGAGAATTTCTAATTTATAGGGTATTTTTTTCAGGCTCTCATACATATCAATCCTTGCTATGCTTTTAGCTGTTCGCAGACTTTTTTATAGACCTCATCGACGGATATTGTATCTACGTTGTGTTTGGGGTCGCGGCTTTTTATTTTGTGGCCCCTGCTGAATGGGTCGCGTGCTACGAGGCATTCTATTCTTTTGTAGGGTGCTATTCTGGCCGGGTTGGACCAACTGAACATAAGGACCAGTGGCGTGCCCAGGGCAGCGGCGATATGGCCGGGGCCGGTGTCGTTGCTTACTACCAGTCCGGCGTTTTTCAGTAAAACCACAAGCTCACTTAGAGAAGTTTGCCCTGCAATATTTGCTATCGGAACTTTGGAGAGTTCTTTTAACTTTTCAACAAGAGCAGCCTCGCTTGCGTCGCCGGTTGCAACGATGGGTAATTTGAACTGTGATGAAATCCTTTCTGCCAATTCGGCAAAGCGCTCGATGGGCCAGCGTTTGTCTTCGTGGGCGGAACCGGGGACGAGGACCACGTAATTGTCCTGTGAAATATCGTGACTTTCCAATAATCTGCCAACCGAGTCGGCGGCCTCGGGTTGCTGTGGCAAAACAAACTGAACATCAAGCTCAGAGGCGCCGGCGGCCTTTATTATCTTTAAGTAATAGTCAACGAGATGAATACAATCCTTTGTCTGGGTGATTTTGTGCGTGTAAAAAAGAGGGGCGAATTCTCTAGCGCCTGCTATTCCGAAACGTTTTTTACAGCCCGAAAGCCAGGCCAGAGATGCTGTCCTGAAAAGGCCCTGAAAGTCTATTACGGCATCGAATTCGGCATTGCGAAGTCTCTTTATAAGCGAAAGAAGACTTCCGGATGCGCCCGGATGGAACCATGCTTTGCCGAGAAATTTGCGGTCGAAAGGAATTATCTCGGTCAGGTGGGGATGGTTTTCGAGAAGCGGTGCAAATTCCGGGCGAATGAGCCAGGTAATCCTGGCATTGGGAAAACTTTTGTGCAAGGCCGTCAGCGCCGGTAATGCCAGGACTATATCGCCCAGTGAGCTGGGTTTTATTATCAGGATATTTTTTAGAGAATCCGACATAATTTCGTATATCTTTTTTTGCGGATCGTAAAAGATAAACCTTTACGAGCGATTGTAAATGATGGGATGGTTTAAGGCAATTGGATTTGTTAAGATTGATTTCGTATGCAACAATATGTTATCGAAGAAAAGAATTGCATCATTAGGGGCATCGATGTTATAATAATTGCAGTTAAGCAAGCCAGCGAAAAACATCATATTTGTCGAATATGTCGGTTGTGTAAATCTTCTCTTAGGGAAGGGGAGCCTTCATGTGCAGACGAAAAGGCTTTATCTTAATAGAGCTATTGGTGTTGTTCATGGTCCTTACGGTGTTTTGCGGCACGGCGGGGGCTTCGGTACCGAGCGTGGATGAATTGCTGGACCGCTTTGCCGCCACTATGGATCGCTGCCAGGCCTCATACGCCTGCACGGAGGAAGGTACCAAGGTAAGCGTAATCAGGAAGGCCCTTTCTCCGCGTTACCGGCTGGGTGAACACAAGATGCACTACCGGCGGGAATACCGGTGGGACGGGAAACGTTTCAGGAGGCGAAAGCACAGGTGGGGAGACTACGAAGTGAAGCCGTTCCCCCGGTCGAGACCGAAAGAGAAGGCAGTTTATAATATTTCACTATACGACTTGCATCGAACGATCCAGTATGCCTTCATTCTCGGTGATAAGCCGGAAAGTGGAAGCCTGGATTATAAGGCCAGACCAATGGATAGAGAACGCCTGCTTCGCAACGCGGCCAATAACACCGTGATGGTTCCTCGTATCGATAAGAAGCTGCGGGGCTGTCCGAATGCAAGGGTCCGTCCGCAAACAGAGTCGATCAACGGCGCCGATTGCTATGTCCTTGAGGGACGTATCCCGGAGGCCAGGTACACGGTGTGGATCGACCCGACCCACGGGTACAACATCGCCAGGTATATCCGTGAAACCAAGACAGATAGGGCCGTTAGCTCGAACGTGGCGTTCAGGCAGATTGACGGTACGTGGGTACCCGTCGAGAGTGTGACCGAGATGAAGACATTCATGCCCCCGGCACCAATCGACCGCAGTGACCACGAGCATGTAAAGGTGACGGAGTTCAGGATCAATCCGGATCACGATGCACTGAAATCCTTCAAAGTAGATGAGGAGATCCCAAACGGCACGAAGGTCGCCTGGGCGTTACCCGACGGTCGCGTGGTCATGGAGGACTATGTGTGGAAGGACGGCAGGCCCGTACCCAATATGGACGAGGAGATTGTGGGGCAGTTTGGAATGAACGCCGCCATTCTTACACGAGATCACTCGATGCCGGATGTTAACGACCAAAATGGTTCTTTTATGGAGGTCGCGGAAATATTTGCAGGCTATGGGTCGGTACAGAAATGGCTCCGATCTCTAATATCCAAAGAAGAGACAACGCTCCCGGGGCATGTCGGCGCGGCCTCGCAGAAGTGTGAGCTGCGATGCGACGGCGTTCGCTTGCGGTATCAGTGTATGCAGAAAGCCGACGGATTGTCTTATCGAATCTTTTTGTGGGACGGCACCAAGCTGATACAATATCAGGGTGCATCCGGGCAGGGCGCCGGCGGTCCCGTCCAGATTACGGCCAACATCTCTAATAGAGATGCCTTGCTTGCACGGGAATACATGGGAGCGCCCTTAATGGGATTCTTCCAGCCGGACGATCCCCGCCGGATAGATGTGATTCTGGCCTCTGCCAAGCAGCTTTCCCTCGAGAGAAATGTCAGCGAGCCGGTGGGACGTCCCTGCGACGTTGTAAAGGGAGTGACTGACAGAGGCTCTTACAGGATCTGGTTCGACCCTGCACGCTATTACCATATTGTCAGGGCGGAGGTCCGACGTCCCGGAGACAGCAGTGAGCCTTTGCAGGCCGGTCGGCTATTATTCCTGATGGAGAATGTACGCATCAAGAAGATCATGGGGTGTTGGGTTGCGATGGAAGCGGACATCAAGAGATACTCCCGTGAGGACGACTCCGTGACCCAATACCATCAGAGACGACTGATGGTCCAACTGCGTCCCAATCATGAGCGACTGGGATCTTTCAGGGCGATCGGAATCCCGAACAGGACTGAGGTTGTGGAAACGGATACAAATGGCCGCCAGCGACGTGGGACCTGGCTAAACGGTCGTCCTGTCATAGGTGTAAAATAGGTCTTTGTGAAAATGCACATTCCAGTGACTTTGTACCGAGGACTGGCCGGTTTGGATTAGGAAGTTTAAGGATTATTGATATCTTTGATTTCAAATAAAAAAAGCCCACCATTAGAGATGGTGGGCCGGGAAACATAATTTCCATTCGGAAAAAAGGTCTTTTTTTATCCACTTACGTCAACACAGACCATATCGCCTTTGGCGTTGCGGGCGTAAATTTTACCGTTTGCGAGTATGGGGGTCGTCCAGCATTTTGCTCTGGGAAGGATTTGTGCCCTCGAAATTAAATCGAACTTTTGAGGATTGGCCCTTGCGATTGCCAGCTCGCCTTTGTCACTGATGATTATCATCCTGCCGTCGGCACTCATCATCAATGCGCCTTTGCCAAGACTTCTTTCAGTCCATTTTATGCTTCCGTCCCGGAAGTCCAGACAGGTCAGTGTATTTTCATCGAAGCCATACAGGTATCCCTTCCAGTACATCGAGCAGTTCATGTGGTTTCGCATATTCTTATTCTGCCAAAGTGTTTGGACTTTGCCACCGGTTACTTTAATCTTTGCACAGCCGTAGTTGTATCCGTTCGAGATAAACACCTCGTTGCCGATAATAATAGGGTCAGCGGCATTTACCTTATGCTTATTCTCGAAAAAGGATTTCCAGAGCACTTTACCGTCGCTTATTCTTACTCCCATAATATGAGAAGCACCGAAAATAGCGACGCATTTCTGACCTTCCATAGTGAAGGGCACAGGTGTGGCATAACCGCAGATACCTTTGCCGTTATCCCAGATAACATTACCGTTGATTTTGTTAAGGGCAACGCCGGCATCGCCGAGATTTAATATCAGCATATTGTCATAAATAAAAGGTGAGCCTGCAAAGTGCCATGTTGGCAGCTTAAAGCCGAGGTCCTTGTTCATGTTCTTCTGCCATTTTACATTGCCTGTATCGGCATCAAGACAGAACAGGTGTCCCATCTTGCTTATCGTATAGACAGATTTGCCATCTACGGTGGGAGTTGATAGTGTGCCACCCTCATAGTACTTAGGCTGTAACGGGCACGAATAGGTGTGCTTCCATATCTGTCTGCCGGTATCGGCATCGAGGCAGAATACGGTATCCTGATTTGCATTCGGGCCGCTCCTGCCGGAGTTGCCCATGGCATATACGCGGCCATCGCTGATTGTCATCGAAGAAAAGCCAATGCCGATTGATTTTTTCCATAGCTGCGTTGGTCCTGTACCCGGGAAATCGGCGCTCCAGCCGGTTTCGCTGGTAAAACCATTTTGCTGTGGGCCCCTATAAATCGGCCAGTCGGCCCCGTGGACAACAGCGGTGTTCGCAAACACAACCACTGCCGCAGAGACAATAATCAATGTTGAGATTCTTCTGCTGCTTGCAGACATCTTCAAATCCTCCAAAAGACAAAATTTTACATGTTTTTCCTTATAACCTTTATATTTCTGCCCGGCCACGTCACCGAGCATCTTTTTAATGATGATAAAGCCTTTCTCAAAAAATTAGCTTTATTAATACGCTATACACCGCATAATGTTCATCAGTTTTAAATTTACTTTACCTCTGAATCTATTAGACGACAATCTCGTTTTAATGGACATTTATGTCATCACGCGATTGTAATATCAGTCAACAGCCTGTATTAATATGACGGATTATGATATAATTATTCAAGACGGCAAAAACCATTTTCTCTTGTCAAAAGAGAAGGAGAACAGCCATGCATAACAAGAGCGGTTTTACCTTAATAGAGCTTCTGGTTGTGATTTCCATTGTCGTGTTGTTAGTGGCGATATTTCTTCCTGCGGTGCAGCGTGTTCGCAGGCAGGCGAAGGCGGTTGTTTGTCAATCCAATCTCAAGCAATGGGGAACGGTCTTTACGATGTACGCTACCAGCAACGAAGGGCTTTGCCCGAGGCAGAAGTTTCATAGTCTTGCAACTCCGGAGCCGTGGATGTATTTATTTCAGGGTTACAGTGACAGTCCCGGAGATATATACTGTTGTCCTATGGCGACGAAGATTGCCAGCCCCATCGCCCAGGACAGCACTAATAATATGGGATTTCGGCCGATAGCCGGAGGCGGCGCGACAACAGGGGGAACATTTTTGGCCTGGGGAAAGCTTATATTTAAGATAGAAGGCAAACAGAGCCCGGCCTATTACGGCAGTTATGGTATAAATAGCTGGCTGTCTATGCCGCAGGACGAAGGCAACTTCATCGTAGGGGTGGGACCTTTCGAGGATACCCATGCAGACTGCTTCTGGAAAACCGTTAATGTCAACGGCGCGGGCAATATTCCTGTCTATCCGGATAGCTGGTGGTGGTGCGGATGGGTGAAAGATATTGACAGGCCGCCTGACTTTGACTGCCAGAAAACGGAGTTTCCCTGCGGATGTAAAGAATCGATACGTCGTTTCTGCATCAACCGTCATGACGGATTTGTAAATGCTGTTTTTCTGGACGGCTCTGTCAGAAAGGTGGGACTCAAGGAATTGTGGAGATTGAAGTGGCATCCGAGCTATAATACGAATGCTTTACCGGCGATCTGGCCGGAGTGGATGAGAAGGTTTAAGGACTATTGACACTAATGAGCGGATCTTAATAATTTTTTTAATATTTCCCAATATGAAAGTTGTTTGTTGATGCGCCGGCATAAAGGTTTCACGTTGATAGAGCTATTGGTAGTTATTGCCATTATAGCTTTATTAATGGCCGTATTGATGCCGGCACTGCAGCGGGTAAAGGAGCAGGCAAAGGCAACATCATGTCAGTCGAATGTGAGACAGTGGGGGCTTATCTTTCGATTGTACTCTGACGATAACGAAGGCAAATTGCCGCAAAGTATTGCAGGGGGAAGTCTTACTGCACAAGAAGCATATTGGATGGTTGCAACACTGCCCTATTACCAGGAAAAAAAGATACGTTTATGTCCCTCCACAAAGATTGTTCGTGAAATGGAGAATCGAAGCCACGGTGGAACGTTTGCTGCCTGGGGGCCATTCGACCCAGGCGGTTCATCGGATTGGTGGGCGGATTTTGATACAGGAAGTTACGGCATCAATGAATGGTGTTCCTGTCCGCCGACGGGAGTCGATTCTTATTGGGGATTTCCAACAGAAAATGCATGGAGAACAGTCGATACGAAAGGTGCAAGCAGAGTACCTTTGTATCTGGATTGTGTGTATGTTGATGTTTATCCGCTTGAGACCGACGCACCTCTCGATTTTGAACCTCCACCTTATGAGTGGAACAATGGCTGGGGTGATTGGGGAGTACAGGCCATGAGGCTTGTCTGTATTGACAGGCATAATGGGGGGATAAACAGCATATTTCTGGATGGCTCAGCCGTCAAAGTACCACTTAAGAGATTATGGAAGTTAAAATGGCATCGACAGTTCAACGTAAATGGTCCCTGGACAAAAGCCGGTGGTGTTCAAGCATCGGACTGGCCGGAGTGGCTGAGAAGATACAAGGGGCTGTAAAGTTACTGCTCGGCTTGGGTGTGATGGTGTGAAATTAAAATTCTTAAAGGCGTAATGGGGGACATTTCTTTTTGATTTTCAGACGCTAAAGGTTTATGATAGTTATCGGTTCGACTAATATATATGACGCGGTGGTTTTATGCATCGACAAAAAGCGTTTACATTAATAGAACTGTTGGTGGTTATTGCCATTATCGCGTTGTTGTTGGCGATATTGATGCCTGCACTACAGCGGGTCAGAAATCAGGCCAAGGCGGTTGCGTGTCAGTCCAATCTTCATCAGTGGGCCGTTGCGTTCGGGATTTACGCCGGTGAAAACGACGGTTATTTCTGGAGCGGGGATTTTAACAGGGGCGGATGGGAGCAATATGTCTGGATTGAGCCATTGCGGCCGTATTACAGCAATGAGGCAAAGATGCGTTTCTGTCCTACGGCTGTAAAACTACGAGAAGAGGGAGCAAGGGACCCGTTTGCGGCGTGGGGGCCCATGCAGCAAACGGGTGAGCAAAGCGGCAGCTATGGAATGAATAACTGGCTATGTAATCCATCGCCGGATGTGGAGTTTATACACAGCCGTGAGGCTACTATAGATAACTGGCGGAATGCTTATGTAGACAGTGCGGCCAATATACCGATGCTTCTGGACTGCGCTTTTGTTGAGAGCAAGCCGTACGATTTCGATACGCCGCCGGAATATGATGGTGATATATCAACGTATCTGGTCAGTGCCTTGCAGATGAAGCGTTTCTGTCTCAATAGACATGGCGAGTACCTCAACGGTATTTTTCTTGATTTCTCCGTCCGAAAGATTGGACTTAAGCAGTTGTGGACATTTAAGTGGCATCGAAGCTTCAATATAAACGGCACGTGGACTATAGCAGGTGGTGTGCAGCCATCCGACTGGCCCGAGTGGATGAGAAACTTTAGGGATTATTGAAAAATTAGTTTACCCCTCCCTTATGGTCGGGGCTCAGTGTGATAATATAATACCGGGCGTTTTTTCGATAGACATATCCCCGTTCAAATCATAAGATAATCCCAAATATGCGGTATTTCGGACAAGGTTCGCACTTTATGAATACAAAAGGCAAATATGTTTATGACTGGCCCAGGCCGATGGTTACTGTCGATGCGGCCGTCTTTACCCATTCCGGCGATAAAACCAGGGTTCTGCTTATAAAACGCGGGAGCGAGCCGTTCAAAGGCAAGTGGGCGGTGCCGGGCGGATTCGTTAATATGGACGAGGAGCTGGAGGATGCGGTCGTAAGAGAATTAGCCGAAGAGACAGGATTGACAGGAGTGCACCTGGAGCAGATGCGTACCTTCGGCACAGTCGGACGCGACCCGAGAGGCAGGCAGATTACGATAGTATTTATGGGTATTGCGACAGAAGACCAAACGAAGCTAAAGGCCGGAGACGATGCGGCCCAGGCAAAATGGTTCGATATAGATGAACTTCCCGAAGATATGGCATTCGACCACAGTGAGGTGGTGAGGTTTGCTATCGAAAAATTAAAACGATAGTGTAAGCCTTTTATTTTTTCATTTTAATTTAGAAGGAATGATAAAATGGATATTTTTGAGAAGGATGACCATATAATAATATGGGGTGATGCAATAGAAGTACTTTCTAGTGAGATACCTGACAACTCTATCGATCTAATATTTGCCGATCCTCCATATAATATTGGCAAAGACTTTAATGGAATAAAAGATAAATGGAAATCAGATGAAGATTATCTTACATGGAGTTATAAATGGCTTGATCTGTGTATTAGAAAACTCAAGTCTAACGGCAGCTTTTATGTGATGACCTCAACCCAAAATATGCCTTACTTTGATATTTATTTGCGAAAACGCCTAACTGTACTCTCGCGTATTATATGGTATTACGATAGCTCAGGCGTTCAAGCAAAAAGATATTATGGTTCTCTTTACGAACCTATTCTTTTTTGCACGAAGGATAGAAATAATTATACATTTAACTCTGAAGATATTCTTGTAGAAGCGAAAACGGGAGCTAAAAGAAAACTGATTGACTATCGTAAACCTGTACCATCGACTTATAATTCTAAGAAAGTTCCTGGTAATGTGTGGAAAATCCCAAGGGTTAGATATCGGATGGATGAATATGAGAACCATCCCACTCAAAAACCAGTGGTATTGTTAGAAAGAATAATTAGAGCAAGCAGTAATAAAGGTGATGTTATCCTTGATCCTTTTTCTGGGACGTTTACAACCTCATACGTTGCAAAGCAACTCATGAGGAAATCAATTGGCGTAGAAATTCAAGAAGAATATGTGAAGATAGGATTGAGAAGACTTAAAATAGCCTCAGAATATAAAGGGCAACATTTGAAAAAGGGACGTCGCTCGTTTGAACATCGCGTTGATGAAATACAGAGAATGCTGAACTTCTCAGAGAGGTAGAAATGGAACATGAGTTTACTAAGAAAATCAAAGAGATTTTAGAAAAGAATTTTGGTAACATTTCTGATAGAGTTTTTTCTGAGAGCGAGATCGTCCAGTATCTTAACATAAAGACCAAATCTGCAAGTAAAGGATCGAAGTCACGAGGCAGTTTCGCAAATTTGTATGCTGTATATGTATTGGTCGAAGATTATCTCTCAAAAGCGTTTCATAAAACTGGTAAATACGCTGAATACGAAGGCGCAGTTTTCACGAACATTTTCAAAAGACAGCGAGAGTTGCCATTTGGTCAAAAGCTTCAGAATCATGCCTTGAATCATAGAATGAATGAAGAGTTTAAGAAGTATTTTAGAACCTGTGACTTTATACCGATTCTTAGGAGCCCAGAGACAAATCGATATTGGTTTAATGAGAACTTACTCAAGATTAAAATCAATGAACAATATTACAATCTGGCGGAGACAATTATCGAGATTATCGACAAGTATGTCGAAACTAAGAAAGGCGCCTTTGAAAAATTTATTCGGTTTTGTGAGAGTTCTCAAAAGTTAAAAAAGAAGGAATTGGTCGATTTTATAGGTAGTTTAGTGGAGCCGACTGTGGACGCTCGGGTATTTGAAATTGTGAGTTATAGTATATTGAAATACTATTATCACAACCGGAAAATTTATTGGGGATTTGAGATTGCTAAAATTACGGAAGAGAAATTGAAGCTTTTCAAAACAGGTCGAACGAATGCAAATGATGGTGGCATTGATTTTGTAATGAAACCGTTAGGTCGGTTTTTCCAAGTAACTGAGACAGTAGATGTAAACAAATACTTCTTAGACATCGACAAAATAGAAAAATATCCAATAACATTTGTAGTAAAATCTTCAGACTCGGTTCAAGTACTGAAACGCAAAATAAAAGAGCAAGCCGAAAAGCAATATTCAATCAAGGTGATTGTTTCTCGATATATGAAATGTATTGAGGAAGTAATCAATATACCTATCCTCTTAGACAGATTTCAAAAGGTTATTAACCAAAAGAACTTGGGCAATGTTTTGGCTGAGATTGTTAGGCAAAGCAAGGTAGAATTTAGTTACGATGATGATTATGACATCAGTGATTATGAAGATATTACAATATCGGAATGAAAAAGTGGAGTGCGGATACTATACATGGATGAGTCAATTGATATGACGGTTGATTTTGCGGGGATTCGATTAGCTAATCCGGTATGGACCGCCTCGGGGACGTGCGGGTATGCCGATGAGCTGTCTGATTTTATGGATGTCAACTGTCTCGGAGGATTTGTTACAAAAAGCATTACTGCAAAGCCGAGAAAAGGCAATCCGACGCCGAGGATTGTCGAGACCGATTCGGGGATGCTGAATGCGATTGGACTGGCTAATATCGGATTGGATAAATTCATCGCAGAAAAGCTGCCTGTTCTTGAAAAAATGAGCGCTGCTGTTTTCGTAAATGTGGCGGGGCAGACCATTGCTGAATATGTAGCTGTTGTGCAGCGGTTGAGCAGTGAAAAAACGATAGCGGGGTTCGAATTGAATATCAGTTGTCCCAACGTCAAGAAAGGCGGGATAAG
Organism: uncultured Pirellulales bacterium; assembly: GCA_964653075.1. GTDB lineage: Bacteria > Planctomycetota > Phycisphaerae > Sedimentisphaerales > Anaerobacaceae > NIOZ-UU13. The sequence goes on along the minus strand of CAZZAX010000050.1, from coordinate 1,130 downwards.
TTTCGGCACGAATCCGGAGCAGGTAAAAGAAATTACCTCAGCGGTGAAAAATGCCGTAGGTGATAAGGTCCTGATGGTCAAGCTGTCACCGGTAGTTACGGACATCAGCGTAATTTCACAGGCGGCGGTTGAAGGAGGAGCCGATGCTCTTAGCCTAATCAATACGTTTACGGCGATGGTAATTGATATTGAAAGCCGCAAACCGGTTCTTGCCAACAGGACAGGCGGACTGTCCGGGCCGGCGATAAAGCCGATAGCAGTATATCTTATCAGTAAAGTTTATAGTGAGGTCACTAAGGACAGCGGAATACCCATTCTGGGAATGGGGGGAATCAGGACGGCTTCGGATGCTATCGAATTTATAATCGCGGGGGCATCGTCAGTTGCAGTCGGAACGGCGAATTTTATCGAGCCGGGATGCGCGGGAAAAATCGTCGAAGGAATAAAGAGATATTGCGCACGCCATAATATTGCAAAAATCAAGGAATTAATCGGCACACTTTCGCAGGAGTAGTAATAATGACAGGAGAAAGGGGTCGAATCAACAAAGCGGCTGTCGGGTAAATTTCAAACAGATTCTTTATATACAACTTTTACTTTATTAGGAGATGTTGCGGTATGAAATCGAAAAGAAAAAACAGTAAGTATTATTCGGGAAAATCTATAACAAAAGGATGCCTGGTTAGCATTTGCCTTGTGTTGACATTGTTTATGCCGGGCACTAAAGCAGGACAGGAACTCAAATTAGATGAGCGCCCCGCCGAGCCGGGTGAATGGGGTTACCGCCCCGCCGCCGGTTCGGTGTCACAGGTAAATCCTCCGAGTTTTAGCTGGCGGCCGCAACAGGGTTTGACATGGGAGGTTGTATGCTCAGGTAACCGGCCGTATGCAAATCTTAGTTTTCAATGGAAAGAGATTGAGTTCAATGTTTATTGTCCGCCACAAACTCTTCCATCGGGGTCATATACCTGGAAATATCGTGGCAAGGACAGTCAAGGCCGTTATACGAACTGGAGCCAGGGTCGAAAGTTCACTATTGCCGGTGACGCGACAAAGATGCCGCTGCCGGCCCGCAAGGATTTGATTAAGCGGATACCGAAAAGTCATCCGCGGCTTTTTATGCGTCCTGA
>CAZZAX010000049.1:0-36622 GCA_964653075.1 uncultured Pirellulales bacterium | reverse complement strand
TGCAGTCGTTTTCATGTCCTGAAGAGATTAATGATAATTATAATACTTGTCCTTCACGACGAATAAAGCAACATATTGAAAATTATGTGAAAACAGTCGATGGTATTATAGCAGCTCGTAAGATTGGACTTAAAAAAATGCGTCAGGAATGTCCGCATTTTAACGAATGGATTACAAAATTAGAGGATATTGGGAATCAATAAAATCTTATGCTTAGAGCAGTTATATTTGATTTCGACGGGGTTATAACCGATTCGGAGATTTTGCATTTTCGGGCTTTCAATCAGGTTTTGCGCCAATACGGCATCGAGCTGACAAAGCAGGAATATTACAAGACATATCTTGGCTTTAATGACGCCGATTGTTACGGGCTGCTTATCCACCAGGGTCTGCTCAAGAAAAACAAGGAGCATATCAGCGAGCTCATAGAGGAAAAAAAGCAGATATATAAAGAACTGGCAAAAACCGAAGGCAAGATGATCGAGGGTGTTCGAGATTTTTTAACATTGCTCGAAGAGAATTCCATACCGATGGCGATATGTTCCGGGTCACTTATGACGGAAGTTGAGATGGTGCTGGAAGATACCGGTCTGCGTCATTTGTTCGAGGTAATAGTCTCGGGCGAGCAGGTAAGAAAAGGCAAGCCCGACCCGGAAGGATTCCTGCTGACCTTGAAAAGGCTTAACAATAATGTTAATTCAGGACAAGCGGGAAAACATATTTTACCGGGTGAGTGTATAGTAATCGAAGATTCGCACTGGGGGCTGGAAGCAGCGAAGGCGGCGGGGATGCACACTATAGCCGTAACAAACTCTTACGGCGCCGAGCAGTTGAGCATGGCGGATAGAATCGTTAACCGGCTTAATGAGTTGAGTATAGACGATTTACAGCAACTCTGCTGCTGATTATTGTCATCTTATGTATAACATCCTCAATGACATCTTGAGGTATTTTCAGGGTTAGATGTTATTTTAGCTGCAATATCGCGGGGCCGACAATTTCAGCTTTGACCTTGCCGGTTTTCAGGTCCCACTCGATTGCATCGACAGGAGCACCGTTGTAGTGACACGGCCAGAGTTCATCGCCCCGGACAGTGACTATAGACTTATCAGCGTCATAGAATAAAGTGCTGCCGTCGAATTGTTTATCCTTGTCCTGATAAGTAATTCCGCCTGTAGCGCTGAGCGACGAAAGCTTTAATTGCCCTGAAGCGGTTTCGATAAGATCGGCCTGTAAATGAGGGGTAACGACCGTGGCCTGCCGGTCAAGTTGAGGCTTGCCCTCAGCAACGGGGAAGTAATCTATAATCAGGCCCTCTGAGGGGGCATCGGCGACTATTCGTTTCTCCTTAATGAAATATTTCAAGGTTTCAAATTCGCGCACAACAGCATAACAGGGTTTACGCAAACTGAATTTACCTTCCTGGGCTGAAGAGTCAGAGATTTCGGAATTATTGACACGTATCTCTCCGGTTCCGGTTGCTACAAACAAGCCAATACGGGGGTCATAGTCGAATTTGCGGGACTCCAACACAACACCGCTAAGTAATTGTTGCCCAGCCATTTTGAGGCTTTGAAGCCTGACTAAACCACCATCGGCGGTGAAATGCTCGATACCTGGGGTTGATCCCGAAGATGGAGCATTAGTATCCTCGGCCAGTTTAACAGTAAGCCTGGGAGCCAGGAGCATGTATTGCTGCTGGAAGTTCGGATCTGTCTGGATCATATCGCACCGACAATCGCCTTCGAAAACTGCCTGATTCGAGGTTGGCATAAATCTGACCTGCTGCTGAGATGTTACCGTTACCGGCAGCGCAGGCTGGTTGGAATCGGCCGGGCCTAAATCAGTAGTGTAAAATTTCAGCTCTGATGCACCTGGGGCAATAACATCATCGGTAAGCGCGCTGTAGTCTATTTTTCGAGCAAGGAACGTTTTTCGTCCTTCTGCCCGGTCGAATTTTTCCGGGCGCCGATAAGCCGGGTAGGTTGTACCTGCAGCTTTTTTATAAATTTTTTCAAACATTTTCGGAGAGTCCTTCAGGGCAATTATGAAACCGTTGTCACAGGTTACAACAATATCCTGGAGCTTATCAGGCGATTCGTTCGGCTCGTTCGGCTTTGCAGCAATAATCTTATCTGTGTCGGCGTTATCAGCACCTTGCGGGTTTTGTTCGGCAGCTCCGGTATCGGTGTCAGCTTCATCTGGCCGGCTGCCTGATGTTTTTGACCAGAGGATGTCGTTGATAATAATTTCATCACGAGCAAAGACCAATTGCTCAGGACTGTCAACGAGTACGTTTTTACTAAAGAGGCATTTATAGTATGCAGCTTCTTCCTGCTCAAGTTCCGATTGAGTGACGGTTGACTGGGTAGCTGTCTTATCGGAAGCGACGGCAGTTTCTTCCGGCTGTTGTGTTTTAGTCCGGCCGTTAGTACCGGCAGGTTTTTGGGCCTGGTTCTTCGAGCCCGAAATGGCGGCCATCCGGGAGCTTTTTACATGCAGGCTGTCCAAATCAAATATCCATAAATATTCAAGACGCTCAAGCACATCATCATAGACAAGCTCCAGTCCAGTACCGAGCATGCGGGCATCCTCTGAAACAAACCTGATCGAATTGGCTGTTGAAAGCAGGGACTTATCGCTAAGAAAAGTTATGTCGTCAAGATAAATATAGCCTTCTCTGATGCCGCCGGAGCCGACAGGAACAACATGAACAACTACATTGGAGGTAAATGTCGCATCCTTCGGCGTTGACTTGCCCACGGCGGTTTCGACGCGGAGGTTGCCGGAATCAGCGGTAATGTAGCATGTGAAATTTCGCTGATAGATATTCATATACGGCTTTTCAGTTTCCCACATATCTCCTGACTTGTGCAGAAGCCTTTCGAAGCCCCATATTCGTTCAACTTCCTGGTTCTCATTGCGGTCTTCATAATAGGCCTTTTCAACAGTACCCACCCCAACATCGCCAATCCTGCCTACTTGATTTTCAAAATCAGCTGCGTTACTATCGGCAAGGGTATCAATGAATTCGGTCTGTTTGCCGGTATCGGGCAGAGTCGTTGTTCCCAGGCGGCTATAGAGCAGATATATTACAAGCACGGCCGCCAATGAAATAATTCCTATATAGAACTTTCGCATCTTAACAACTCCATTTCATACTCAAGGCAGGTATCTGGCCATAAGCTGCTGCCATCTGCCGCTGTTCTTCAGGATGTATTCTATTACTTCCCGCACAGCACCGCTGCCGCCGGGGCGAATGGTTACATAATCCGCATACTGCTTAACTTCATCGACGGCATCGGCAACAGTAACCCCGAAGCCGGCGTATCTAATTGCCGGTAAATCGGTCAAATCATCTCCTATGTAAGCGACTTTGTCCGGCGAGAGTCCAATCTGGTCAAGAAACTCCTTAAAGACAGGCAGCTTATGGTGACAGTCCTGAAAGACATATTCAATTTGCAACTGCTCGGCCCGGTGTTGCGTTGGCTCGGAGGCCCTTCCGCTGATTAAGGCAACCTTGAGGCCGGCCCTTTGCCACATTCGAATTCCATGGCCATCCAGCGAATTGAAGGATTTGCTTTCGGTGCCATCGCCATTAATTATCAGCGTTCCATCGGTGAGGACGCCATCAACATCCATGACCAACATTTCAATTTCTGCGAGGTTTGCCTTCATTTCGTACCTCGTATAGCACTGCCATTATATTTACCAGTTATAATGCAATATGAAACTTTATCCTACAACTTTGATTGTTACGATATCCTGTACATCGATGAGGCCGAGGGGTTTGTTGTCGGCATCGACCACGGGAAGCTCATCAATTCTGTATTTATGGAAAATGGCGGTCGCTTCGGCGGCAAGAGCATCGGTCCTTATCTTCTTGCAATCGGCGGTCATAACATCAGCGGCTTTGCACTTTAAGGCCCGGGAGGTGCGCTCGGTCAGGAGACGCCGAAGGTCGGCATCGGTGATTATTCCGGCCAATTTGCCTTTTTTATCGACAACCATCACAGCTCCATGCCGCTTTATATCGCTGGTTTTTTCGAGCAGTTGCTCTATCGTATCGTCAAGTTCAGCGATAGGTAATTTTTCGCCGGGCCTGAACATCATCGATTGCTCGACGGTCATTAACTTCGCTCCGAGCGACCCGCCGGGATGGAACCTGACATAATCCTCAACGCTGAATTTACGCGCCTTCATAAGTGTAAAGGCAAGGGCGTCACCGACCGCCAGCATACAGGTGGTAGAAACACTCGGGGCAACGCCAAGGGGGCATGCTTCACTCATCTGGCCCATACACAGCACTACATCGCTATGTTTGCATAAAGTTGAGTCGATGTCGCCGGTTATGACAATGAGCTTAATCCCCTGCTGCTTTACCAGATTTATCAGCCGGACAACTTCGTCGGTTTCGCCGCCATAGCTGAGGACTATTACAATATCGTTTTCCCGCAGCCTGCCCAAATCGCCGTGGACGGCTTCAGCCGGATGAAGAAAGTGGCTTGGGGTTCCCGTCGAAGCCAGAGTAGCGCTTATCTTTTGGGCGATTATGCCGGCCTTGCCGATTCCGCTTACTATGCAGGAGCCGCCGCAGCTATAAATCATCTCGCAAGCCTTCTTAAAAGAGGCATCAACAATCGGCGTGATTGAGCTTATCGCATCCGCTTCGGTCCGGATTACTTTTCGCGCATATTCAAGGTCAAATTCCACGTATCGGCCCCATATTAATCGATTATTTACGACCGGCTATTTTAGTTTGGATTAGCAGTTATGGCTTTTATAGTTTTACCACACTTCCCCGCTGGTTGTAACAGACCAAATCGTGTTTTTCTCCGGCGTAATTTGATGCAACGTGAATAACTACCTGTTTGTCGTTAAGCTGTTCAACCTGTGTAATCGCGGCCCGCTTTGTATTTTGCAGATAATCAGCCACTTCGGGCGAGGCAAACAGCTCAATCCGTTTTATATGCTCTTTCGAGGCCGATAAGTGTAACAGGCGAATAAGCTCAATAGCCAGTGACTCATGGCTTTTTACAATCCCAGTGCCTCCGCAATGCCGACATGCCAGATATGTTGCCGACTGCAACGAAGGGCGCATTCTCTGGCGTGTCATTTCCACGACCCCGAACCTGCTTATGCCCAATATCCTCGAACGGGCACGGTCGGCCTTGACGGCGGTCCGAAAGGCCTTTTCCACGGCCTTTCGGTGCTTTGCATTACGCATATCAATAAAATCACAAATTATCAGCCCCCCAAGGTCTCTCAATCTAAGCTGACGTGCAATTTCCACCGCCGCCTCAATATTACTCTGGTATGCAGTTTGCTCGGCGTTTTCTTTCTTGCGATACCGGCCGCTGTTGACATCTATCGAAACCAATGCTTCGGTCTGCTCAATTATAATTGAACCGCCGCCTTTAAGCTCAACCCTGCGAGACTGGACTTTTGCAATCTCATCCTCAATTCGATATTTGTGAAACAGCGGAACTTTGCTGTCGTAATATGTTACCTTTCGTTTCAGACGCGGAGCGGCAATGGCAAAAAATTCCCTTATTTTACGAACCACGCTTTCCGAATCACATATTATATTGCTAATCTTACTGTTAAAGACATCTCTCATCGCCCTGATGACCAAATCCGATTCCTGATAAATCTCGCAGGGTGATTTTTCAGAGTCCAACCGTTTTTCAATCGTTCTCCACAGCCGCCCCAGGTACCTCAGGTCGTTGTGTATATCCCTTTTGGAGCATCCCTGCCCTGCTGTTCTGATAATAAAGCCGAGCCCCTTCGGCGGTTTGCTGTCATCAAGAATCTGGCGGAGTCTTTTGCGTTCCTCCTCATCATCAATCTTGTGCGAAACTCCGTGCTTCCTCATCCAAGGCATCATAACCAGATATTTACCCGGCAGAGCAAGATACGTGCTAAGTGTCGCGCCCTTGGTTTTTAAGCCTTCTTTTGTTACCTGAACGACCAGCTCTCGCCCTTTCCGAAGGCAATCCTGAATTGGTGGTCGCTCCTTTAGTGATTTCCTTCGGCCAATGTTCTCAGAATACTTAGAGCCCGCCTTTGAAAAATACCGAGGGTGCAGGTCACTGACGTGAAGAAATCCGTTTTTGCCGATACCAAAGTCGATAAAAGCCGCCTGGATGCCGGATTCAATATTTGCCACTCTTCCTTTATAGATATTACCGACGTGGCTGCTCAGACTGGCCCTTTCGATGTACAATTCCTCAAGCGAACCCTTTTCGATGACCGCCACGCGGCACTCTTCACTCTCGGCAACATTTATGAGCATTTCTCTTGCCATTTTTGTATTCCCGCTTTTATATATTATTTTCTATTGATTATTTACTATCACTCTTAATCTTTAATTCTTTTACAATTGTCAATTGCATTTCCACTGCACACTTGTACGCCTAACCGGCAAGGCCAGTTTTTCCACATCGAGTTCGAGCAGTCTCAAAATCTCCTCGAGGCGTATCGAACCGGCCGGAGTGATTTTACATTTGACAATTATACCGCCCGGGTCCAATTCAATCGATTCCAAAAAACCTCTGACATCAATATTCTTTATCGTCGATTCCCGACGGACGGCTCTCGATTTTTTTTTGGCTATCCTCCTCCGGATGCCAAGGCTTTCACTTGCCAACAAGCGTTTAATCGTCGCCTTCAATTGCTCGTTGACATATTCCTTCCGCACCGCCAGCACATACGTTGCCGCACAAGGCTGAAACGAGGTGTTCGCATTAACAACACTTACCGAAAGCAGCTCCAAGCCCTGCGGCAATTGTGCACTAATGCTATTAAGGACCTGCGTGCTTATGCAGTCTCGATGCGGAGTTGTGCTCTTTCGTATTCGAATACACAGCATCTCATCATCCGAGGCGACCCCAACAGGTCTGGGCAGGGGCAATGACAATCTCGGGCGAGGATTGAAACCCTGAGAGTACCGGATTTCTATACCTGCTCTAACACAGGCCCGCTTAAAAACGCTGAGCGTCTGTGCGTGCGATAGAAATCTCAGAGCCCCCCCTATCCTGAATTTTATAACCAGCATAATAGTTTCATTCGAAACTTCTATATGCGTATCTCCTTCAAAGCGTTTATACATACAGCTTAGCATTATGGCCAAACGTGACTGAAAAACAAGCATTTTTTCCCTTGTAAATCCTGCTGCTTTACTGTAAATACTTTATTGATACAATATCGTGGGATGTAATTAGTCCAAAGAATGGTTAGCTTGCCATTAGCAATGAATGAAGAAAATAAAATTTTAGATTTAGTTAGATTAGCAGGGAAGAAAAAACGCCTTTATCTACCCCATGCTATTCGGCAAATGTCTCGACCTGACCGTATGATAACAACTGATGAAGTGCGTTCTGTAATAGAAAACGGGGAAATTATTGAAGATTATCCCGAGAATTCACGGGGACATAGTTGTCTAATTCTTGGAAAAGGGAAAAATGGACGACCAGTACATATCGTTTGTTCTGCAAAGGATGAATTTCTTGCGATAATTACTGCATATATTCCGGACCCTAATGATTGGTCTAAAGATTATAAAGTGAGGGTAAAAAAATGAAATGTATTCACTGCCAGGCAATCATGAAACAGGGAACGGCACCACTGCATATAGACAAACAAAGTTGCCACGTAACATTAGATAATATCCCCGCCTGGGTATGCCAGCAGTGCGGAGAGGCATATTTTGAAGAAAAGGAAGTAGATGCAATCCAGGATTTAATCCGAACAGTTGAGCAGAAGGCCAACAAACTCGCGCTGAGCGCATAATTCAAAACCTTAGTAAGTTTGTCAGGATGGGCTTTAGCCTATGTGGATTGTTGAACCGAATCAGCGTCTGAACGGTACTGCAACGAGGCTCAGCTTAGCCACAACGCTATACTTCTAAAATAAGAGGGAGAAGCCGCATGAAGTCAACTAACAAGTTTGTCATTTTCCGGGAAGAAAAAGACGAGTTTTTATATTCTGTCATAAAAAGAAAGAATGCCCGTATGCTGGGCTGGGGCCCAAGACCAACGGCAGCATTCAATTACAACTCGTCTATAGAGGCAAAACAGGTGGCTCAACGAATCTCTAACAACAAAGGTTACAGCCTAATTGTTTGTGAGTTGGATGAGTCTGATACACAGATCGCATTGAAACTCTCAGCCAAGGTGTCACCAAAACTTAATCGAGTTCGGTAGCGACTGCGTAACTCGGGATGAAATAATATAAAATCAGTGTCGTTTTGATACGTTTACGGAAACCATATAAACAATAGATATGAATCTTGTTAATCATAAGGAGATTTTAATATGTCTACGCATATTGAAATAGAAGTTTTACTACCAGATATTGCAACCCTAAATAAATTTGCTGATTTTTGCATGACAGAATTTGGGAATAAACCTGATATTGACACATGTCTTATGACTGCCAAATTGATTTTGCGTTCCCACTGAGACATGGTAGTTTTGCGTGAATTCATAGAAGATAACCGGGGCAAAATAATTGATGAAAGAAGTGATGATAGGGAGTAATCGCGAACTCAATTACAAATATAATAGTAACAGTTAACTATTCACGGCGGTTGGCCATAATGACTGGAGAATGTGAATATGGCAAGGATACCACGGCAATGGGTTTACAGCCCACGACCTGCTTCGGGTGTTCCAGATATGGTAAAGGAGCAGGTCACGGCTAAAGCCAACGAAATCATCGAGACAATGTTTAAGCCACAATACTTAAAGCCGCCGCCCAAGAAGCCGAGGTTCAACTACATAGTTGATATATATACGAAGTGGCACAGGCATTGCCTGTACTTCCGCGCCAAGTACGCCTGTCCGGGTCCAAATGCACTATCACCGTTTTTCGAAGACGGCTTTACGCGACTTGCTTACATGGCGAATGGGCGTTTCAATCTGGCTTATATGCGACACACAGGTAAGTGGCAGGAAGTATTCACCGACCTTTCAATGGAAGAAGCGTTTGACGAGATCCGGAACCAGCCGTTTTTCCATCCACCAGGTTAAGCAGATTGTAGTGACTCGGTGACTAAGATTTTGGAGCCTTAATATTGTTTTTTGCCAGCTTATCCAAATATGCATTTATTCATTAGGCAATGCAACAATTATACGTTACCGACAGAGGGCAATGGCGCAACTGGCTGGCTGAGCATCATGCCGGAGAGGCCGGGATATGGCTAATCTTCTACAAGAAAGAGACACGTAAGCCAACGATTGGTTATGAGGATGCCGTTGAAGAGGCGTTATGTTTCGGATGGATAGACAGCATAATCAAGAAGATTGACGATGTAAAGTACGTACGCAAGTTCACTCCGAGAACAGATAAAAGCAAGTGGTCGGCGCTTAACAGGAAGCGGGCCAATAAAATGATAAAAGAAGGAAGGATGACTGACGTAGGGCTTGCGAAGATACATACGGCCAGAAGAACAGGGCTATGGGAAAAGGACAGCAGGCCCGGAATATCATTCGATGTCCCGCCGGAACTGGCGAAGGCGCTGGCTCAAAATAAAAAGGCGAAAGAGAACTTCGACAAACTCGCGACATCTTATCGCAAGCAATATATCGGCTGGATTGCAGTTGCAAAGAGGGCGGAAACAAAAAAGCGGCGGACAGAAGAAGCTATAGCTTTACTGGAAAAAGGCAAAAAACTCGGTATGAAATAACGAAAAATAATTGGGTTGAGCATAAGTTGTGAACTATCACAGCTCAGCTATTATTTGAGGCAAAGCAAAATGGCTATGATAAAGTTTAATTTAAAGCTTCCGGAAAACAAGGGGAAGCTCGACATTTATTCAAAGACCGATGAAGACAATATCCCAGAAGTAATCATAATTGGCGATCCAGATGGCCTTCGCTACCTATCAGGAGTTCTTAAAGAACTGGCAGATTATGATCAAGATAGCAGAAATTCCCCAGAAGGAACAAGGGAGCATGTTCACCTTCATAAGAAGTGCCAGTTGGGAAAGCAATCATGTGAGGTTGAAGTCTGCCGAGCTGATACAAAGGGGACTGGAGAACTGCCTGACTTTATGAGATAGCATCAGCCCATCAAAAGGCCTCGGGCAGGATTTTCCTTGCGGCGGCACGAAGGTAGCTTGAAATCTGTCTTTCGGAGTTCATTCCAAGCACCTTTCTGGCGACTTTGTTGCAGTCTTCGATAGTTACCGAGCGGACAATCTGTTTTATCTCCGGTATCATCGGCGCGGTAAGCGAAATCGTTCTAATCCCCATGCCTAACAGCAGCATAACATACTCCGGCTCAGAGGCCATCTCCCCACATACGCTGACATCTATCTGCGCCTTGTGGGCGTCCTGAATAACGGTCCTGATAAGCCTCAGCACCGCAGGGTCCGCAGACGAATACAGGTGAGCGACCAGCTCGTTGCCCCGGTCAACGGCCAGCGTATACTGAGTAAGGTCGTTTGTTCCTATACTGAAAAAGTCCACGTCCCTCGCAAGCGAAAAAGCAGTCAGGGCCGACGACGGTGTCTCAATCATAATGCCCACTTTAATGTCCCTGTTGTATGCTATAGACTCATCGCCGAGGTCTTCCATAACATCCCGCAAAATCATCTTCGCCTGCTTTAATTCCTGAAGATTTGTAATCAGCGGAAACATAATCCTGACGTCCCCCAGAACGGAGGCCCGCAAAATCGCACGCAACTGGGTTTTGAACATTGCCAGGTTCTGCAGGCAGAATCTAATGGATCTGAGCCCCAAAAACGGGTTCGGCTCAGGAGCAAAACGCTTTCTTTGAGTATATTTATCCGCCCCAAGGTCCAAAGTCCTTATTACAACAGGCTTTTTTTGCAGAACTTTGACAGTCTTGGCGAAAGCCTGATAATGTTCTTCTTCCGTGGGCTCAGTTCTCTTGTTAAGATACAGAAACTCGGTACGGTACAGGCCAATACCTTCGCCGCCTTTTTGCAGAACCGTCTCGGCCTCATCGGTAAATTCGATATTACCCAGTAATGTGATTCTCACGCCATCGCGGGTTACAGCAGGCTTTTCTCTTATCGTATCGAGCTTGTGCTCAAGCTCTTCAAACTCCTTCGAGTAGTCCTGGTACTGCCGGATTGTCTGCTGGTCGGGATTTACAATGACAATACCGCGATTGCCGTCGATAATGACGGTGTCACCGCCACTTACGTACTCGGTAAGGTCTTCGAGGGCCACCACCGCAGGAATACCCAAAGAGCGTGCAACAATAGCAGCATGACTGGTTCGTCCGCCGGAATCGCTGGCGATACCTTTGACAAACTTCCTGTTAAAGCCGGCGGTTTGAATAGGGCTCAATTCCCGTGCAATAATCGTAACCTCTTCTGTGAGATGCCCGACATCCTCGCGTTTTCTTTCAAGAAGCTGTATGAGCAATCGCCTTTCAATATCGTAGATATCCGCGGCCCGTTCACTGATATAAGCATCCTGTACTTTGGTAAAATGTAATGCAATTTCACGAAGGACTGTGGATACGGCGTATTCGGCCGTTACAAAATCGGACTGAACTAAATCGGTTATTTTCTTTCGCAGGCTTCTGTCGTGAAGAAAACGCAGATGCACCGCAAAAATATCTTTTATCTTACTGCCCTCGGTGTGGCCCTGCGCTATCTCAAGCTCAATTAATTCGCCGATAGCACTCTTGAAGGCTTTTCTGACACGTTGAATCTCAGCGGTCCGTTGTGAAGTCTCTATCGAACGGCGGGGAATCCGATAATCCTCGGAATCAATAATCAGTGCCTTGGCAATAGAAATGCCGGGCGAAACAGCTATCCCCTTTTTTATTTCCATGCTCGATTTTTATTTAATAATTAATTTCACGGCGCCGGCTCACCGAACATTTTTACTTCCACAAGCTCTCTCAGAGCGCTGATTACTTTGCGAGCATCCGAACCTTCGGCTTTGATCTTCAGCTTGGTCCCACAAGTCGCAGCGAGGATACTCATCTGCATAATGCTCTTGCCGTCCACCTGGGTTTCTTTGTTACTAACGGTAATATCACTTTTATACTGGTTTGCGACATCAACAAACTGCATTGCAGGGCGCATATGAAGGCCATCGGCGTTTTTTATCTCAACTTCCGCTTCACAAACCACTTTTTCCAATGAATCCTGCTCAGCCTTCATTCTCGGGTCGCGGGACCACTCCTTTACGGGCACAAACCAACGTTACTACTTATACAATGACGAGCCTTCATCAGCCTCTCTGAGAAGGTCTTCAATCTGTTCGGCGCTGTGGCACTGCCTGAGAAAGCTTCGGAACTTCTCATATTGCAAATTCCTGAAAATATTCTCCATCGCCTGTAAATGCCTTTCCGGCTCATCTGCAGGGCTGATTAAAAGTATGACCGAATAAACCGGCTGTTTGTCGAGAGCGGAAAAATCAATACCCGCGCTGCTCTGTCCAATCGCAGCGACCACATCTTGAACGACCTTATGTTTCACATGCGGAACGGCAACACCTTTACCCATCCCCGTGCTTGCTTCGTTTTCTCTTTTTATCACGGCCCTGGTAATCACCTTACCATTACTGTTTCCAAGCTTTCCGGCTTTATCAAGCGAAGAAACAAGCTCGGCTACAGCACCATCACGGTCGGAGGCCTGGAATTCCGGAATTGTCGCCTCAAAACAGACAAAATCTTCAAATTTCATCTTATCAGCCTAAAAATATCCACAACAGCCTATCAAGCCAAATCAAAACACATATCCCAGTAACCAACCTACGTCAGCTCCGGACCAGCGGCGTGTTTATGATCTCGTTCTTTACTCTTTGCTCTTCTGAGCTGTCGTTCAAGCTTGTGGACAGCCATATCAATGCAACGGTAAGCATCTTCACCGGTTTCGGTACCAACGAAAATCTTGCTGTGTTCGGCCCTTGCTATTATCTCAACGCTGGTATTACTGCCGCCCTGATTGCCGTCAATAATCACTTCAACCTGATTGATACTATTGTAATACTTGGGAAGCTTGGAAGTTTTCTCTTCGGCGTGTTTTCTGATAGCTTCCGTTATCTCAATGTGTTTACCACTGATTGTAAAAAGCAATATTATTCTCCTTAACTGTTTTTTTAGAATCGAAAATAACTTCCTTTTTTACTCATGAACCTCCGTCTCGGGCTGCGGTAAAGCAGCCATATTCTGTTTCTGGCCCGGTGTAATAACTCCACCACTGACGGTAAATCTAAACGCCTCCTCTATTGTCATATCCATATCTATGGTCTGCTTCTTCGGGACCATTATTACAAAGCCGGTAAACGGTGTCGGCGAAGTCGGTATAAGAACGGTAAGAAATTCCTTTCTGACGTTGTCCACGACCTTAGTAAGTCCGGAACCTGTAACAAGCCCCAAAGACCATATCCCTTTTCGAGGATACTCGACCGCAACAACTCTTGAGAAGGGCAGTTTTTCCTGCTCTTCCTGTGCAAACAAGAAATCTGTGACCTGTTTTACATAGGGATAGACCTTACTTAAAACGGGCGTGTTCATTATGAACTTTTCGACCATTCGCCAGAGGGTCCTTCCCACGACGCTGGCCAATAATGCGCCGACAACACAAACGGCAATCAGAGCTATCAGAAAGCCGGCTATGGAGCCCCAACCATCGATCCAGAATTTTCTCCAGACTTGCTTGATGAGTTCATTATTTGGGTCGTCCCACTCAAGTCCTTTAGAAAACATTGTCAAGCGAACCAGACCGCGATTTATATGGATACTGATTTTGTCCTGGATGAACTGGTAACCCCAGACGAATATCCATATTGTCACAATAGTCGGCAACAGTACCGCTAATCCCCGAAAAAAATATCTTTTAAGGTGTCCCGCCATCAAATACTATTAAAAACAGCCCCTGATTATTATCAATTTACCGGTTTTTATGCAATCAAAACCGCTCACAAAACGGCTTTTATCCAGATCGCCATAGGTTAAACTACCGGCTTATCATAGTCAACAAAAAAGTCTTTCGGTAAATGTGCACCAACCAAATGTATCACCGCTCCCGGCAGTGAACCAAGCAGCCAAATAAGTCGATGGCACAATGCCAAAGCCGAGATACGTTCACCCAGACCTACGGCGACCTTACCAAACATCAGCTTCAATGTGCCTTCCCATATCCCCAATGCTCCTATACTTATTGGAAGAGCACCCAACAGCCATGCTATCGGAAAAAAGACAAAATAATACTTGATATGTACATTAATTCCAATCTCTCGTCCAATAAGCCACATTGCGAAAATAAATGTTGCCTGGCAGGAAAAAGTCAGTAACAAAGCAAAAGCAAGTGCCCATCTCTTTGTACAATAAATGCCAACCGCCGTACGAATTTTACTCAACAGCGCCGAACCACGTATGTGAATCACCAACAGGCCCCGACGCAGCAGGCTTCTGCCTTTGGCATTTGAAAGAAAAGCAATAAGAACAAGCGCAAAAATTGCTCCGGCAGCCACAAGAAACCATTTGCTCTCATTTAAACGCCGGGACAAATTTAAATTGAAACTGAATGTCAAACGTCCATTTTGGCCATCCACAGGTATGAACCAGTAACAGCAAAAAGCCATAATGACCATGCCTATTAAACCTATAACCCGGTCGACAAACACACTCAAGGCCGCTTCAAGCTTTTTATCCGTATGGGTAGTAACATACCAGGCACGAAGCAAATCACCTCCTACCGAAGTAGGCAGACAGTTATTGTAAAACACCCCCAATAAATGCAGCCTGAAAGCCGGCCAAAAGCCTATATTAATAGAATGCACACTCATAAGCAAAGACCACCGAGCAACAAAAATTAACTGACTTAGAAGCCAGATGCCCAATGAAGCCGCCACGACCCAGACATTTAAACCCAATAAAACATCAGCTATCTTATGCAAATCCTCCCCTCTGAATGTGAAATACAGAGCTACTGTTGCCACGAAAAAACGTAACATATACGAGATGTATTTACTTTTCCTGGTTTTTGCCTTTGGCATCAAAGCACTTTGCCCTGAAAAAACTTGTTTTCACAGATAATAACCTGTAAGATTCATCTTTGCAATACAGTAAAAAATAACAATTTAGGAGGCCAGAGACGTGAGTACAAAACAAGACATCGAGGAAGGCGCAGAATTTATCCCTAAATTCGATGATAACGGCCTGATAACAGCTATAGCCCAGGACAGCCGGACTGGCCAGATATTAATGGTAGCTTATATGAACCGGCAGGCACTTGAGACGACAATCCAAACAGGCTTAGGTACATACTTCAGCAGGTCGCGACACAAACTTTGGAAGAAGGGCGAGGAAAGCGGCCACGTCCAAAAAGTAGAACAAATACTGGTCGATTGCGACCAGGACTGCCTGATTCTCAAAGTAACGGTCGATGCCGGCCAGTGCCATGTCGGTTATCGGTCCTGCTTTTATCGTGCTTTAAAGAAAAACACGGACAAAAAGCTGGAGTTTATCGGAGACAGGGCCTACGACCCCAAAAAAATATACGGCAAAAAAACTGAATTTTAACACTCCCGCGCGTATCTGCTTGTTAGAAAGAAACTTAGTATCCCAGTACTTTAACAGACAAAAAAAACGGGGTATTCTTTAATTTTAACTTGATTTTAAGACGATAATATGGTATCTTATTGCTTGTAAACAATAGACTTAGTGAGGAGTGGCAACAATGTTTGCCTTTCATTTTTTTGTTTTTTTCCCCGATAAATGAACGTTACATTTTGCAGCAGCGGTGGCACTTAACTATAGTCTTAGTTTGTACGATTTTAATAATGTGATCGGAAGAAACGTATAAAAACTAACAGAAATTTTTCTTTTTCAGGAGGACTTAAATTATGAAAAGATTTAAATCAAAAGTATTATTTGTTTGCGTGCTGACATTACTGCTCGGCATCGCACAGGTCAGTATTGGGGCCCCACCGGTAAATGACAACCGTCAGAACGCAAAGTCAATCGGTAATGTAACAAACCAGGCTTTCGACACCACGCAGGCAACTGTCGACGGTCCCGAAATTTGTATGTCCGGCAAGAACATCTGGTATTGCTATACTGCTCCCTGCACGGGTGCGGCGACCGTCAGCCTGTGCGGCAGCAGCTTCGACACGAAGCTCGCTGTCTATAACGGCTGCAGCTCAACGCCGAGTTTGAGTAATATGATCAGATGCAATGATGACTTCTGCGGCAGGCAATCGGAGGCTGTTCTTCCAGTAATCGCCGGCAACAAGTACCTGATCGAGGTTGGCGGCTACAACATTCTCGAGTACGGGACAGGTGTTTTAAACATCACCTGTGACGGTGCGGCCGCACCACCGGCCAATGATGACTGGTCCAGCGCACAATCAGTCGGTAACGTATCGGAGCTGCCGTTCGACACCACTTATGCGACGTTCGACG
This sequence comes from uncultured Pirellulales bacterium, assembly GCA_964653075.1. Lineage (GTDB taxonomy): Bacteria > Planctomycetota > Phycisphaerae > Sedimentisphaerales > Anaerobacaceae > NIOZ-UU13. The sequence continues at coordinate 20,224 of CAZZAX010000049.1, read as the reverse complement.
GCAGCGGCAACTGCATAACCAGCCCGAACATCTGGTATTGCTATACCGCTCCGCACACGACTAACGTTACCGTCAGCCTATGCGGCAGCGAGTTCGATACCATGCTTGCTATCTATAATGGCTGCGACAACTTCCCGATATTGGCCAATTTAATCGATTGCAACGATGACTTCTGTTACAGGCAGTCTCAGATTACCTTCGCCGCGACCGCCGGTAATGAGTACCTGATAGAGGTCGGCGGATTCGACACCGAATCCAGAACCGGTCCGGGAGTAATAAGCATCAGCAGCGGTTTTGTCCCGCCGGACGGGCTGCTTAACGATGACTGCATTAATGCAATACCCATAGGCAATGTAACGAATCTGGCTTTCAACACCGATGGAGCGCAATTCGATGGTCCCGGCCACTGTATGACCAGTCCAAACATCTGGTATTGTTATACCGCTCCGAGCACAGGTGAGGTTACCGTCAGTCTGTGCGGAAGCAGCTACGATACCAAGCTGGGTGTCTATAACGGCTGCGGCTGCAACCCGCTTCCGGGCAGCCTGATCGGATGTAACGACGATTTTTGCAGCAGGCAGTCTGAGCTTACCTTCAATGCGATAGCCGGCAACAGGTACCTCATAGAGATTGGAGGATGGACCGATGCCGACCATGGTCCCGGTATATTGAACGTCAGCTCAGAAGGATATCCACCACCAAGTGGACCAAACGATGACTGCCAGAACGCAAAGCTAATCGGCAACGTAACAGGCCTGACGTTCGACACCGGCAATGCGACGTTCGACGGCCCCGGCCGCTGTCTGACAAGTCCGAACATTTGGTATATCTATAACGCTACATGCACTGGCGAAGCCACAGTAAGCCTGTGTGGCAGCAGCTACGATACCAAGCTGGCCGTCTATAACGGAGGCGCCTGCAATCCGTCACAAAGCAGACTGATAGAATGCAACGACGACTACTGCGGCTGGCAGTCCGAGATAACCTTCGATGTAACGGCCGGACAGCAGTACCTCATCGAAGTCGGCGGATTCGGCGACAACACCGGTCAGGGGCTGATAAGTGTCAGTTGCGAGGGCGCAGCACCAACAGCACAATCAGACCTCGGCGACGCACCGGACAGCACAAACAATTTCGGGCGTAATATGACCGCATATCCCAAGGGAGGACCTTCGGGAGTCAAGGCCCATTATCCGACCGTCTATAATGACGGCAGAACCACTGGTCCTTTCGGTCCGATTCATCTGAATGCTCAGGGAGTAGTGGCCCATCTGGGCAAGAAGATTACCAGTGAAAATGAGGCCGACACAGGCCCGGACCAGGACTTCACCAACAACATCAGACCCACAACCAACACGCCGGATAACGACAAGGGCGACGACGGTATTATCTTCCCGGTCAATATGCCCACATGCCGCTGGGCTACGCTTGACTATATTGTAAACGTTGTCACTCCGGGCACCAACCTCTGGGTCAACGTCTGGTGCGACTGGAACCATGACGGCGACTGGGACGACAGCACCCTCACCAACCCGAGCCTTGCCTGTTCCGGAGGGATCGTATCCGAGTGGGCGGTAAAGAATCAGTATCTTATCAATCTGCCGGCCGGATTAAACCAGCTTAAAACACCGGCATTCCTGCCATGGCATTCGGATGTGGGTGCCAGCCCAATATGGATGAGGATTACTCTTTCCAGGAAGCCCTGGACGGGCGGCAGTACTCCCGGCGTCAGAGGTAACGGTGGTTCAGGACCACAGGCCGGCCACGAATTCGGTGAGACGGAAGATTACTACTTCTTGCCGGATACGAGCTTCTCGATATGCCAGGATTACAACGGTGACGGGATAATCAACCTCCAGGATTTGGCGGCCTTAACGACCGACTGGCTTGAGAACTGTCCGTAGTATTTGCCGGATATTTGATGTAAACAAAAGGCTGTGAGTGATAATCACTCACAGCCTTTCTTATTTGTATGAATACAAGAAGTTAGAGATTCAAAGCTTATCGGCTTATTTGATTTCTTTCGCTACTTCCTTGGCGAAGTAGGTTATAAGGATGTCTGCACCTGCGCGTTTTATTGCAGTGAGGAGCTCCAGCATTGCTGCTTTTCCATCGATGAGGCCTGCGGCGGCGGAGTTTTTTACCATCATATATTCGCCGCTGACGTTATATGCTGCGAGCGGACAATCGAAACGCTGTTTTGCCGCTGCGATTATATCGAGGTAAGCAAGGGCGGGTTTTACCATTACAATATCGGCACCTTCTTCTATATCGAGGGCAATCTCGGCCATGGCCTGTTCGGTGCCGGAGGCAGGGTCCATCTGGTAGGTCCTGCGGTCGCCAAAGGCCGGGGCGGATCCAGCAGCGTCTCTAAAAGGGCCGTAGAAGGCAGAGGCATACTTGGCGGCGTACGACATAATGGTGACATCCTTGAAATCGTTTTCTTCGAGGGCCTCACGGATGGAGCTGATGCGGCCATCCATCATATCCGAAGGGGCAACTATATCTGCACCGGCCTGGGCGTGCGAGAGGGCCGTTTTAGCCAGGAGCTCGCAGGTCGGGTCGTTATCGATTTTGCTGTCTTTTATGACGCCGCAATGGCCGTGGCTGGTATATTCACAAAGGCAAACGTCAGTAACAACCAAAAGTTCCGGTGCCGCCTTTTTAATTTCTCTTATAGCCTTTTGGACAACGCCGTCTTCGGGCCATGCTTGCGAGCCGATATCATCTTTCTTGTCCGGCAGACCGAAAAGAAGAACCGCAGGTATGCCCAGAGAGGCAGCTTCAACGGCTTCGGCAGCAATAGTATCCGGTGAAAAGTGAAAACAATCGGCCATTGACTTAATCGGCTCTTTGATGCCGGAACCTTCCCGGACAAATAACGGATATACCAAATCATCGACACTCAAGGTGGTTTTTCGCACGAGTCTTCGCATTGCACTGCTGCTACGCAGCCTTCGCATTCTGATTTTCGGAAAGCCCATATTTTACTCCTTCGGAGAAATTCGAAATTCTAAACAATATCGAAATTCAAATTTGCAAACGACCAAAGCGAAATATTTATTATTTATATGTTTGTTCAATCGCATCAATTAATCCATCAAGGGTATGCTCTGCGGCCGTTATATCAACTCTTACGCCGAGGGTTTTCAAGCGTCCGGAAGTTACGGGGCCAATCGATGCAACTTTGACGTTGGCTGAATTTACCAGGTCGCCGGGGATTTGTTCGAAGAATCCATTTACCGAAGAAGGGCTTGCAAAGGTCAGCCAGTCAATCCGGTCTTTTTTGATTTCTTCAATCAGCCACGTGTTTTCGCTTTTCTGTAGTTCGGCTGTATAAACAGCAACATCCTGAACTTTTGCTCCGGCCTTTTCCAGAATCTCGGGAAGCTCGCCGGAGGCAATCTTCGAACGCAACAGTAAGACCTTTTTGTTTCTTAAGCTCGTATGGGCGATTAATTGCCTGCCAAGCTCTCTGGCGGTAAAAACACCCGGTACAAAATCCGCTTTTATGCCGAACCCGCTTAACTTGGCCGCAGTTTTGTCGCCTATCGCAGCTATTTTGGTCGACCCGAAAACTCTGGCGTCTTTGCCCAGACTTTGCAGGGCTTCAAAGAACACGGCCACGCCATTGCCGCTGGTAAAGATTATCCAGTCGTGCCCGGTGATTTTTGCAAGCATGTGCAAAAATTCGTTCTTCTGTGTCAGGGGTTTGATTTTTATTGTCGGGAATTTCTTCGGGTTGCCGCCGCGACGAATAATCTTATCTGCAAAATCAATATTACCGGGGACGTCCCGTGTTACGACAATATTCCTGCCAAACAGCGGCCGCTGCATAAACCAGTTAAGCTGTGTGTCAGTCGCCGCGGCGGCACCGATGACTACGATAGCGGGCGGTTTAATTCCCGTCTGTTTGCACTGTTGGCTTATATCGGCAAGCGAGGCCTTTGCAACCGCCTGTGTGGGAAAAGTGGCGTTGGCAATTATCGCCACCGGAGTATCGCAGCTCATGCCGTTTTTCATTAACTGAGCGGTAATATAATCCAGATTGCCAATTCCCATATAAAAAACTATGGTGCCGTTCAGTTTGGCAAGAAGAGGCCAGTCGATATTGCTGTCCCGCCTGCCCGTGGCCTCGTGACCTGTTACAAAAATAACCTGTGAACTGTATTCCCTGTCGGTCAGCATGATACCGGCATATGCTGCGACGGCGATGCCGGCTGATATGCCCGGGACTATTTCAAAACCGATTCCGTGCTCAATAAGGACGGCAAGTTCTTCGGAGCATCTGCCGAAGATGCAGGGGTCGCCGCCCTTTAAGCGAACGACAGTTCGCCCGGCCAGGGCCTGTTCGAGCAGCAGCTTGTTGATTTCTTCCTGCGTAACCGAATTACCGCCGGTGCGTTTGGGCACGTGGAGAATCTCGGCGCCCACGGGGGCAAATCTGAGCAAGGCCGGGTTGGCTAATTTATCGTAAATTATACAGTCGGCGGCTTTGAGGACTTCTGCGCCGCGAACAGTAATCAAATCAGCCCTGCCCGGGCCGGCTCCGACAAGATATACAAAACCTTTTTTCATAGCATATAGTCGTTAGTGAATAGTATTTAGTGTATAGTTTGAGGTTAAGATACCAAATTTGTCCGGAGAATACCATTGATTTTGCTAACCACAGCTTTGTCAGATTCATCCTTCGCAGTACTACTGCGAAAGATAAATTATGCAGATTGATTCTTTGGACCAAAGAACATAGAAAAACATGCAGTAATGAATTGCGGGGCTAAATATTTTTATTGGCCCGTGTATCCGCACATTCCAACCCGCGGTGAGTTAACCACAGGCAGGAACATATCTTCGTCGCATTTATGTTCGGCAGCACACTCATCGCAAAGCCATCCCTCGCCCGACCAATGACATTCGGAACACAATTGTGTGGCCATTTTACCACAGGACACACAGGGAATCGCAGGAGGTTCATTCCTGGCCAAAACCCGGACGGACTTGCCCTTGATTTGTTTTTGCTCTTGTGAGATAAGCTTAAGCGTCAGGTGCGTAGTAGTGCCGAAGTCATACTCATGGAAAAACTTCATCCCGGGAATAAGAACCTCATCCAATCTGATTTTCATATTTTCGTCATCAAAATCCGCCATTGGTGCTACCGAGTACGTTTTGCCCTCAATCGTAAATGCGCTCATGTGGCCACAGCACTCCAGCCAGATTTGTCTAAGAAAACTGTCCAGCACTTCAAGTCTCGCATCGGCAGGTACCTCAAGATGCAACCAATAAGCAGATGAGTAGCGCGCTTCAACCACAAGATGAAAGATTTTTTTCTTCCGTAAATTTCCACCGGGAGACGGCGTCTCAGAATTTTGTTCTTTTTGTCTGCACGATTTGAGGTGTTTGGTCATCGCTGATTTGCTGAAAGTGCTGCCGCAAAGATTGCACTGCCCGTTCGACATTTGCCTTGTCATTTTAACCTCCGTTACAAAATTATATTCAGCTATTTTTCGAAATCCTTTTAACTCCCAAACGAATTTGGGATATAAAGAATCAACGTTCTTACCGCTGGCTAATTATATCTTCAACGATAACACATTCTAAGAACAGTAATTATAAATATCAACCTCAAGCCGCAACAAAATCAGAACTAAACAGCACAACGCCCCCCCAAAATCATTGCCAGCCTATAAAGACATCAGCTAACAAAACTTCAGCGGAATATTTCATATAACATGACGATATAAGTTTGTGTAAAAAATTTAAGAATCTCTCAACGTTGTTCGGGAAAACAGCTATACTATGGATTCGGTTTAAACAACAGGTAAAATTACAAAAGGAAAGCTATGAAAAATTTCATTGTGACAATTACAGGTTTGTTGCTGGCAAGCGTGGCAAGCTGCGGAAGCGCAAATGAGAGGGGCGAAACTTTCGGAGGGCAGGGAAATATAACTATCGATAACGGTATAGTATCGGTTTGTTACTATATCGAGGACGGCACCTTCTCGGTTCGGCACGGCGAAAAATTATTTATAAAACAGGGCTATTTACAAAAAGTTACCAGCGATAACACCCCTACCGCCTGGGTAATAAAAATCAGGGACAATCTCGGGGCAGGCAGAGCCATCCAGGTCAAATTCCCATCGGGTTATACCTATACGCTGGCTTTATACGGTAATATGCCGCTGGTTTGTATAAAGTCAAATATACATAATTCAACCGATGAAATAATGACCATCAACAAGATGTTGGCTGTCAGCTTAGATGTTAATCTCGACAAGGCGGCAGAGGACCTTCGGATACTCGGCTGTGACGGGCTGACGAGCGCCGAGCAGGACAGGATTTGCTATACTTTTCTGGCTGTGGCCGAGCCGGAGAACCGCTCAGGAGTGGTGGCGGGCTGGCTTACAAATGACAGGGCAAGCGGAATAGTATTATCAAAATCCAACCAGTCCTCATTACTTATCGAAGGCAGGAGTGAATATGGTAACCTGCTCATCGAGCCGGGGCAAAACGCCGACGGTGAAACTTTTACAGTGGGATACTTTGATGATGCCCTTGCCGGGCTCGAAGAATATGCCGGGGCAATCGCGAAACAATATAAAATCAAACTGCCTGAAATTCCGGGCGGCTACTGTACGTGGTATTCCAGACCGCACGGCGGGGCTTCCGACGAAATACATATGGCAGAGCTTGCGAAGTTCTGCGGCAAAGAGCTGACGAAATATGGTTTCAATCTACTGCAAATTGACGACAAATGGCAACTGAGCAGGCGAGATTTTACCACTTATAATCCGAAAGGCCCCTATCCTAACGGCATGAAATCCACGGCAGAAAAAATAAAGGCCGAGGGAATGACAGCGGGCATCTGGTTTATTCCTACGGGTTGGGACCAGAACCGTCCGGTCTTCGAGAAACATCAGGACTGGTTTGTCCATAAAAAAGACGGATCGATTTATACCGTTTACTGGGCGGGAAGCTGCCTTGATATGACTCATCCGGAGGCCCGCGAGTTTCTTTATAAGGTCATATCCCGGATTACCAGGCAGTGGGGTTATAAGTACATCAAGATTGACGGTCTGTGGACGGGGATGGCGGTTAAGATATTATATCCGAAGCCGGACTACCGCGACGACAATCTCGGTGACGCTGTGTTTCATAACCCGGCCAAGACCAATATTGAGGCCTATCGAGACGGCCTTAAGCTTGTCCGAGAAGCATCCGGCGATGACGTCTATATCCTCGGATGCAACGTCGCTCAGAACATGCGGACGCTCGGCGCTTCGATCGGGCTGGTAGATGGAATGCGAATAGGAAGGGACATAGGGGCAAGATGGAGCAGCATTCTCAATTGCGTAGAAATGGGGGAGCGGCTGTACTTTATGCATAACCGGCTCTGGCACAATGACCCGGATTGTCTGATGCTGCGCGAGCCGCTTAGCCTGGACCAGGCCCGCGCCTGGGGCTCGTGGATTGCCATAAGCGGACAGTTGAACATAGCGAGCGAATGGCTGCCGGTTCTGCCCGATGAGAGGCTGGACGTAATCAAACGTTCCATGCCGAACCACGGTTTGTGCGGGCGGCCGATAGATTTATTCGAAAACGCATTTGGTCAGGTCTGGCATCTTACAGCCGGGATAGAGCAACAGAGAAAAGATATAATCGGAATGTTTAATTGGGACGATAAAAAACCGGACACAGTCCGTGTCGAATTAGATAAGCTTAATCTCCCTGACGGGGGCAAGGGAACATACGTCGGCTTCGATTATTGGGCGAATGAGTTCATCCGGCCATTCACAGGGGCGCTCGAAACGGAACTGCGACCTTCGAGCTGCCGGGTTATCAGCATCCAAAAGACACTCGAACGACCTGTGCTTGTTAGTACTTCGCGGCATATTACCCAAGGTATAGTTGATGTTGTCGAGCAAAGCTGGAACAGCCAGAGAAAGGCCCTCAGCGGCAAATCCAGGATTGTCGGTTCGGACCCTTATGAGCTTCGTATTTTTGCACCGGCCGACGGAGAACACCGGCAGGTCAGCTCGGTCGATGTTTCGAGAGCCGACAAACAGGCCGGGGTAACTATCGAAACAAGACGAACAGGGCCGGAGGTCCGCATTACAATAAACAGCCCGGAAAACCGCTTGGTTTGCTGGGAAATTGTATTTTAACCGGATTTTACAGCTAAACCATGACAAGTAAGTAAGACTTTGGTATGTTATGGAGGTTGTTCAGGCTAATTTCACTCTGATAACGATAAGTTAAATACGAATTTCATGAAAAGTGTCGGGAAAAAGATAGATTGGGAAGCTCTTTCTGATGAAGAGCTGCTGCAAATAAAAATTCGCGATTTTAACTTATCTATTCATGAATCACCCTTAGAACCTTTCATAGAGAACCTATACAATGAATTAGACGCTAAGGGCATAACATTTCATCCGCCGTGTTATCTTACCGATGAATGGCTTTGCCCGGAAGGTGAGCCGATTATTGGAATACCTTTTTGCCTTGCCCACCCAAGACTCAGGCATATCGAACAAAAAATGATGCTCGAAGTCGAGGGAGGTACCGACGCATTGTGTATGAGACTCCTGCGGCACGAAACAGGACATGCTTTGAATTATGCATACAAACTCTATAATAAAACCCGCTGGAGGGAACTGTTCGGGCCTTTTTCGAGCAAATATTCCAACTCATATTACTCTCAACCCTACTCAAAACGGTTCGTCATACACCTTGAGAACAATTATGCGCAGGCACATCCGGACGAAGATTTTGCAGAAACTTTCGCAGTCTGGCTGACGCCGAACTTCTGCTGGGAGAGAAAATACAGTGGCTGGCCTGCAATAAAAAAACTGAGATATGTTGACGGTTTAATGAAAAAAATCTCCAACGAAGCTCCAAAAATAATATGTCAACAAAAACCTCCCTGGTCGGCCTCACGAATGACTTCAACACTGGAAGCTTATTATGAAAGGAAACGCAAGGTTCTCGGAGAGGAATTTAAAGGTTTTTATGACGCTAATCTGATGAAATTGTTTTCACGACAACACGATACCCCATCAAGTGAGAGAGCCACAAGGATTTTGAGACGGCACCGCCGTGCACTATTAAATCATATTACGAAGTGGACGGGACATAGAAAATATGACGTTTACGAGTTAATCAACAAGCTAATTAGTCGTTGCGAGGCATTAGAGCTGTATGGTAAAGAAGAGGATATAATAGGCGCTGCAACATTAATCACAGCAATAGCCGGTAATAAACTTCGTTCTCCCAAGAGTAACTTACATAAATGAAGAAAAAATTAAATATTACGGTTCTGGTTGATATCGCGGAGGTTCCTCCGGAAGACCCGGATTTCTTAATTGCGGACGGTCAACAGGGTACAGAATATCATGTTATCGGAGCATTGCGCAACTTAGGTCATAATGTTTCAGTTCTGGGGTCTATGGGAAATATCGAAGAGGCCATTATACAGCTAAAAGATCAAGAACCTGATTTGGTATTCAATCTTACCGAGCATTTAGGCGGAGACCGCAAATTTGATAAAAATATCGCGGCACTTCTTGAAATGCTTGAAATGCCGTTTACAGGAGCCGGCTCAACCGGTCTTTTGTTGAGCAGGGACAAAAGATTATGTAAGCAGCTTCTGAGTCTGCACAGAATTCGTGTTCCCAGGTTTGTCTCTTTGCCTTTAAACAAAACTATTAATTTTACCAAGAAGCTTAATTTCCCGCTGGTTGTGAAACCCGCCCTGGAGGACAGCTCGGAAGGTATTTCCAATGCTTCAATTGTATGGAAAGAGGATGCACTTAAAGAACGGGTAAAATTCGTACACGAAAGATGGAAACAGGCCGCTATTGCGGAAGAATATATAGAAGGACAAGAGCTTTATGTCAGCATTCTTGGAAATAAGAGGCTTTGTGTTTTGCCGATTCGTGAATGTTTTTTTAATCCTGAAGACAATAAGGGGCCTTGCTTAGCCACTTACCGAGTAAAATGGAACGCGAAATATAGAGAGAAATGGGACATCAAATTCGGATTTGCAGAGCTCGAAACACCGTTAATCAAGAAGATCGAACGCATCTGCAAGAAAGTTTACAAGGTGCTGCAGATTCGGGATTATGGCAGGATAGATATCAGGCTCACCTCGGACAAAAAAATATTTATACTCGAAGCTAATTCCAATCCGGACCTCGCTTACGGAGAAGATGTTGCATACTCAGCAGAAAAGTGCGGTATTTCGTATGAGAACCTTATAAAACGAATCGTAAATATAGCAACAAGGCGCACCACTGTAAAAGAACCTTCTCGCAGTGTTCTGCCCGTGGAAAGCAGTCCTGAACCGGCTCAGGAAATACCCTAAGCTGCTCTTGAGGTGTGTATCATAAAGCTAAAATAGTAAGACTCGAAAGTTTATATTCAATCCGTCTTTAATAACGAATAACCGGAACCTGAGGATAAAACGTAAATTCAACCGCTTAAATCTCAAGCTTTTCAAGGAGACTATACGATGAGGCTACGACAAATCAAAATCACATCATTGATTTCTATGCTGTTACTTACCGCCGGATGTTCACAAACGGTCAAAAATGATGCGTTCACAATTGCTGAAAACGGGGTGGCGAAAGCTGTTATCGTTATTGCCGAGGATGCAAGCGAGCCTGAACAGCACGCCGCAGCAGAATTAGCCGGGTTTCTGGAGCAGATAACAGGTGCGGAAATCGAAGTAGTAAGCCCCCCAGCCGCCGATAGTCCCCGCCTGCTGGTTGGAGCCGGAGCGGCCAAACTGGCCGAACCTGATTTCTCCACCGAGGGACTCGGCACGGACGGTATTGTAATCCACAGGGTGGGTGACGACCTTATTTTAGCGGGCGGTCATCCACGCGGGACATTGTATGCAGTTTACACCTTTCTCGAAGACGAGCTCGGCTGCAAGTGGTGGACATCGGGTGAAAGCACGATACCAAATAAGCCTACGCTGAAAGTGGGCAATCTCGATGTCCGTTACGTACCGGTGCTTGAATATCGCGAGCCTTACTGGTTCGACGCGTTCGACAGCGACTGGGCCGTGCGTAACAAGAGTAATGGAAATCGTCCTAACCTGGATGAAAAACGTGGCGGCCATCACACTTACCAGGGTTTTGTACACACTTTTTATCCATTAATTCCCCCCAAAACATATTTCAAAGAACATCCCGAATGGTTCAGCGAAATCAAGGGCAAGCGTACTTATGAACGTGCTCAACTTTGCCTGACCAATGAAGAAATGCGTAAAGAGCTGGTGAAAAATCTCAAAGCGAATCTGCGAAAAAATCCGGCCGCAACTATCGCATCGGTTTCACAGAATGACTGGCGCGGCAACTGTCAATGCGCTAAATGCGCCGCCATCGAAAAAGAAGAAGAAAGTCCGGCGGGATTGATGCTGCGATTCGTCAATTCCGTGGCCGATGATATTAAAGACGAATTTCCGAATGTTGCTATAAGCACGCTGGCTTATCAATATACACGCAAGCCCCCCAAATATGTCAAGCCTCGGGACAACGTTATTGTGCGTCTGTGCAGTATCGAGTGCTCGTTCAGCAAGCCGCTGGCCGACGAACGCAATAAAAAATTCCGCGACGATATCGTCGGCTGGTCTAAGATAAGCAACCGGCTTTATATCTGGGACTATACGACGAATTTTCGTCACCATATAATGCCGCATCCGAACCTGCGGGTCTTAGGGCCGAATGTAAAGTTCTTTGCAGAGCATAATGTCAAAGGTATCTTTGAGCAAGGAGCTTACACCACGAACGGAGCAGAGATGGCGGAGCTTCGGGCCTGGGTGCTGGCCAAGCTGCTGTGGGACCCGAGCCGGTACGGACAGCAGCTCATCGACGAATTCATCGATGGCTACTACGGTCCAGCCGCCGGGCATATCAGGGATTACTTAAACGTTACACATAACGCTGTTGAGGCAAGTGAGGACTGGCTCGGCTGTTTTGAAAAGAACACAGCCAAATTCCTTTCATTCGATACACTAAGCAGAGGCTGGGCACATCTAAAGGCTGCTGAAACAGCGGTTCAGGACGACCCCGAACTGCGGTTTCGGGTACAGGTCGCCCAGCTTCCCGTGATGTACACCTTTATGACGCGCTGGGACGAGATGCGACAAAAGGCCGAGGAAAGCGGCGCCGACTGGCCTATGTCGGAGGCAATCCAGGGCGCTTTCGAGGAGTTTATGAAAATCGCCGGGAAAAAGAACGTCACCCGCCTTAACGAATGGAATGTGGGCTTCGGAGCGCTGGAAGAAGCTCTCGAGCGGGCCAAGCAGTGACCACTTTGAGACACAAACAAGGTCCACAAGAGTTTCTCAGCATTTTTACTTGACTGTTTTGCTGAGTTCAAGTATAATTCTATCAGCATACGATGAGAAATAAGGCTGGAGAGCAATTTGCGAAACTCCAGGAATAAGCCTCATCGTAGAGAAAGGAGGAGTTCATGTTTCAAAAACTTCGCACACTCAGTCAATCACTGGTGATTTTATTGGTTTTCATCGTCGCCGTAGAATTTGGCGGTGTCGATTGGTACAAGCTACAATTCAACAGACCGGCCTTCGGTGCAGCTCTGCAGGGCAATGCTAAAACCGCAGAACGGCAGTATGCACCTGACCGAAAAGCCGATATTCTTCATATCACTATCGACGTTACACCGGATTTCAAGACCCGGACAGTGGCCGGTACCACAACTATCAAGTTCGAGCCTATCGCCAAAGCACTAACCGAGCTGCGGCTGGACGCAATTGACCTTGACGTTTCTTCCGTTACTTCGAGTGCGCAGATTGAAGGATACAGCGTGACCGATGAGGCCATTATTATCACGTTCGATCCACCAATTCAGCCGGAAGTCGAAGCAACCGTGAAAGTTTCATACGAAGCCGAGCCGAAGCGGGGGCTTTACTTCCGCACACCTGAGATGGGTTATAAAGAGGAGGACACCCACCTTTTTACACAGGGCGAATCGCACCTGGCCCCATACTGGTATCCCAATTATGACTACCCCAACGAGAGTTCCACATCAGAGGTTATCTGCCGTGTTCCGGTGGACATGACGGTCCTTTCGAACGGCCGGCTTGTCTCTGAGGAGATAGATTCCGAAACCGGGCTGAAAGCTGTGCGATGGCTTCAGGACAAGCCTCATGTCAACTACCTGGTAGCACTGGTGGCTGGAAAATTAAAGAAAATAGAATCACGCTACAAGGATATTCCTCTGGCTTTCTATACACCCGCATCTCAGATTGGGCAGGCAGAAAACTCGTTCAAAGATACGGCGGACATAATGGAGTTTTTTGAGAAAGAGATTGGTGTGCCCTATCCATGGGACAAGTACTATCAGGCTGTCGTCCTGGATTTCGTTGCGGGCGGGATGGAAAATACCACCCTTACCATTCTCACCGACGGCACACTTTTTACCACAGCAACGGAGAACATCCGTTCGAGCCAGAGTCTTGTGGCTCATGAGCTGGTTCATCAATGGTTTGGCGACTATGTCACTTGCAAAGACTGGAGCCACCTCTGGCTCAATGAAGGTTTTGCGACATACTACGAAGATTTATATGACGGTTATAAAAATGGGCGTGACTCTTTGCTGTATGGTCTTTACAGGTCAGCCCGCGGTGTATTATCCCAGCGGCCTATCCATAAGCCCATCGTACATAAGTCCTATACTTCGGCAGGAGAGCAGTTCGACTACCGAAGCTATAGCAAGGGCGGCTGGGTGCTGCATATGCTTCGGGTAGAACTCGGCGAGAATATGTTCCGTAAGTGTGTGAAAACATATCTCGAACGTCACGCTTTGGGCAGTGTGGTCACGGAGGATTTTAGGTCGGTGATAGAAGAGCTGTCCGGCAGGTCATTCGACAGGTTTTTTGACCAGTGGATTTATCATGGACGGCATCCCGACTTGAAAGTCAGCTATAACTGGTCGGAAAAAGACAAGCTCGCGAAAGTCTCCGTCGAACAAACACACGAGGTCAATAATAACGTGATGCTTTTTCATTTTCGTACGAAAGCTCGTTTTGTGACTGACGATGATAACATCGACCGCCAGATAGTCATCAATAGTAAACAGCATGACTTTTACTTTCCTCTGCCCAAAGAGCCGAATATTGTCCGACTCGACCCTGATTATGGTTTACTGGCCACGGTCAAGTTCGAGAAGCCGACGGCTATGCTGTACGAGCAGTTAGAAAATAAGGATGACTTAATTGGTCGTTTACGGGCAATCGACGCACTTAAAAAAAAGAAGGACAAGAAGACTGTCGCAAAGTTAAAGGACGTCCTTAACAACGACACATTTTACGGGGTCCGCAACTGGGCATCTACGGCATTACGGGAGATTCATAGCAAAGAGGCGTTCGAAGCTCTTGGTGACTCGTTAAACCAGGAGGATGCACGGGTTCGCCGGCAGGTTGTCAGAGATGTTAGCAGCTTTTACAGACCGGAAACTTTCGAGCTGATAAAAAGAACTTTAAGAACGGAAAAGAATCCTGCGATCTTAGAAACAGCGATTCGCAACCTCGGCCTCTACCATCACAAAAGCACGCGACGCTTGCTTTTGAAGTACCTGAAATCCAGGTCTTATCGCAACGAGCTGGCAAGCGCCGCCATAGAGGCTATTCGCATGTTGGATGAGCCTTTCTTCATAGTGTCTCTTCAGAGAGCCTTAAGTGAGAGAGAGTCGGAGTTTCGGTCATGGAGCTTCACCCGGGGCCTTGACACACTGGCGTATATCGCCCGCAACGAAGACGACAAGACAAAGGTACGCAACTTTCTGGCCGGCTATGTTAACCATCCGAAAGAAACAATTCAGACCGGGGCGATTCAGGCTTTGGGGACACTTGGCGACCCCAAGGCTATTCCAATAGTGGACACATTTGCCGGGGATGATCCTGGCGATCGCCTCCAGCGGTCTGCTAAAAACGCCCTCAAAACACTACGCCAGAAGAAAGAGCTTGTCCCCGAAGAAATCGTCCAGCTACGCGAAACGGTCGATAAGATAAGAAAAGAGAACGAGAAATTGAGAAATGATGTCGAAGATATTAAAAAGCGGCTCGATGCAAAGGACAGAAGCGAAGAAGCCAACAAGGATGAATAAACAGCCCTGTTGCTTTTGAAAATTCGACGTTAGCCAGAATTATCCACGCTGCTCCGCTCCGTTCGTAATGACCCGGAATTATATTTTTTGATTTTTTTAATATCGGGTCATTTTTTTGCGCACATTTTGGGGGTGAAATTACACTATAATAATAGAAGCTGATATCAGTTATATCTACGAATTGGTGGATTAGTTGTGAAATTGAATTCAGAAACACAATTAGTTAAAGCGGCCCAAAACGGCCATTTGGAAAGCTTCGGTTCTCTCTACGAGCGTTATCACAGTCCAATGGTGGCATTGGCTTATTCGAAGCTGGCCGACAGGGACCTGGCAGAGGATGCCGCACAGGAAGTATTCGCGATAGCCTGTCGAGATATAGGGAGTTTGAAAAGTAAAGAAAGATTTGCAGCATGGCTGGCCGGCATTTGCAGAAACGTATCAAGACAAATGCTAAAAGCCGGCAAGAGCAGAGGAGTTGCTCCGGACAACGAACCTGCTGTTGTCAGGCGTGACGATACGGAGGACCGACGGGAGGCGATTCGCCGGGCTGTATGGAGCCTTCGAGCCTCAGAGAGAGAGCTGATTGTCATGCGTTATTTCAACGGATTCTCACAGGCGCATATCTCGGAAGTTATGGACATATCGTCGCAGGCGGTTAACGGCCGGCTGATTAGAGCAAAACGTAAGATTGCAAAGTATTTGAAACGAAACGGCTTAACGGGAGATAATTATGAAACGTCCTGAAAACGATAAATGGCTCGATGATGCACTGAGCGAGACTATCGGCTCGGAAAAGCCACGGAGGGACTTCGAAGCGTGGAAGCAAAAGCACCCGGAAGCCGTTGAGATGTTAACCTCGCGGGTGAACCGACAAACTTCGGCATCTAAACACCCGCTCAGCATAAGGAACATAATTATGAAAAGTCCAATCACAAAATTAGCCGCTGCGGCGGTGATAGTTATAGCAGTGTCTATTGTTATTAATCAATTCGACGGTTCAATCGATATTACAACCACGGCTTTTGCTCAAATAACAGAAAATATGAAAAAGATGCCCTGGCTGCATGTTTTAGCGGAATCAGCAGGTGACAAACTGGAAGTCTGGTTTTCCTTTGAACGGAGAGTAATGATGCAAAAACCTCCTGATGGAAGAATCATATACCAGGATGATTTGAAACGGATTGTTCAAATATTCAATCCAGATGCCAATACAGTTACGATTTCACACAGCACGACTGATTCACTCACTGCAATGGGACACTCAGCGTTGGATTTTCCTAAATCAGTATTGAAGCTTTTCGATGATACAAGCGAGAAGGTTATCCAAGAAACAGGCAAATACAACGGAAAAGATGTAAAGATATATAAAATGAGTGGCATTTTAGGCGGCATGGATATGAAAGTAGAAATGTTTGTCGATGTAAAAAAGCATATTTTACTTTTCCTTAATCAGAAAGTTTTCGATGATGCTGGCAAAATCACGACAGAAGCAAAAGGTTACTTTGATTACCCTGAAAATGGACCTGACAGTATTTACGATATCGGAGTCCCCGCATCGGCAAAAATCATACACACTGAAAAGGGAAAAGCTGCATATGACGCTTTTGAAAAAGCTATTACTTCGATTGACACAAAAGAAAATTGGCCTGAACCTCGTGACCTTGTAGTAACATATTGGAAAGCCAGGACCGCAAAGAATTATGATGAAATGGAAATATTCTGGCCCGGCTCTGCGACATGGAATCGTCAGGTTCTTGAAAATGAAGAAGCTATTGAATATGTCTTTGGTGAAGTTCAGATAACAGAAACTCAGGGCCATATCATTGTCCCATATGCGTCAAAAAGCTACTACAAGAAACATGGAAAATACAGCTTGAAAATGCGGCTGGAGAACAAGAAAAGCACCAAAGGACGATATTACATTGTCTCTGGAAATTGACCTTTGGAGCATTAGTTGTAATATACAAAATAATTATTTTCAGAATTCATGGCCGGGCTGTATAGTCCGGCTTTTTTTAATGCGCTTATTCGAGTGAATAATAGTGTTTGTTTGGTAAAATAATATTTTGGAAAAAATCCCTACTTTTTTATACCCAAAGCAGCAGTTCAGTTGTGTTATAAATGGTGGTCATCCTGAGCTTGGGAAAGTAATTAACAGATGCTTGAAGATAAAGTGCTTATATGGAAGTTCAAATGCGGCAGCAGCGATGCTCTCTGCAGTATCTATCAGAAGTACAAAAAAGACCTGCTAAAGCTGGCGGCTATCCTCCTGAGTGATGTTAGTGATACCGAGGATATAGTCCACGATGTCTTTTTATCATTCGCACAATCGGCGGAAAAGCTCAAGCTAAGAGGAAACCTTAAGAGTTATTTGCTGACCTGTACTGCTAATCGCGCCAGAAACAGGAACCGAACAAACCGGCAAAGGCAAACCGCCGGACTGGACAAAGCAGAAACGATTACCTCGGATTCAAAGAAGCCTGAGGAATTGATTATAGCAAATGAAGAACTGAGACGATGGAGTGATGCAATGGGACAACTTCCATACGAGCAGCGAGAGGTGGTAATCCTCCATCTCAGGGCCGGAATGAGATTCAGGCAAATAGCTAAATTACAGGGTATATCAGTCAATACAATTAAAGGTCGTTATCGATACGGATTGGACAAGCTGCGGTCAATCCTAAATGGTGAGATGGAAAAATGAAATCGGCAGAGAATATAGAAAAGTTAATCAAGAATCTGGATTTGGATATCGACACCAATGAAAAGACAGACCAGAAAATTCTTAAGGAATTAATCGAAGCGCATGAGAAATCCAAAAAAATGAAATCGGTTTCAATTGAGCCGAATATAAGGAGTAAAATCATGAAAAGTCCAATTACAAAATTAGCTGCGGCGGTAATAATCGTGGGCGTCGTACTATCATTCACTATCTGGAACAAGACAACACCCACAGCTTATGCCCTTGAACAAACAATTCAAGCAAGTCATAGCGTTCGTTATTTACGTATCAAAGGTTTCAATGAAGGCATGGAAGAACAGAAAGAGTTCTGGCTCGAATTTGATGAACAAGGCAGCATCAAGAACATAAGAGCCCATATGCCGGAGTGGGAATCACCTTCTGATGGGGCGAGAGTTGTAATCTGGCGGGAAGGCAAGGCAAAAATCTGGTTTAAGAAAAAGAACACATTGCTAACCATCAAGGAAAAACGGTTCGCTGATAAAATATCGGAAACGGTACAATTATTTGACCCAAAATTCGCCTTTCAGCGTTTCTCTGAGATGGAAAAAAGCGGACTGGTAAAAATTGATATAGAAGAGCCTCAAAAAGAGACTGAGGCTATCATTGTCACAGCAACATACTCGCCTGAGTGTAAGGAATTTGGTGTTCCGGTAGATCGAACAGTACTTTTAATTGACCAGGCCACAAAGCTTCTTACAAGCCTGGAAAGTTATCTTCTTATCGAAAATGGCGACTATGAATTGATTGATGTGGTTGAATTTCATGATTACAATAAGCGTATTGATCCAGCCGTGTTCATGCTGGATGAACTTCCTTCAGACGTAATAGAAATCGATCAGACAATCCAGGATATCGGTTTAGAACAAGGAAATCTATCCGATGAAGATATTGCGGTCAAGGTTGTTCGTGAGTTCTACGAAGCTTTGATAGCAAAAGACTATGTGAAAGCCGGGCTCCTTTATGGAGGTGTTCCCGTTGCAACAATGGAAGAGAGGTTTAAAGATCTGAAAATTATCCGGATAATATCTATTGGTGAACCTAAACCACATCCAACGCCGGGGGTCGGGGGATTCATGGTTCCCTGCAAACTTGAAATAGAAAAGGACGGAATCAAGTCAGTCTATGAACCTTACGGCCCCGGGATTCGGCCTGTGCGTAGCCAGCCCAATAGATGGAGCATTCATGGCGGAGTTAAATAACATTCTCGTCAATTCAGTGCTTATCATGGCCGGATTGAATTGATCCGGCCTTTTTTATTTGTCTCAGAGAAAGGAATTTTCCCTTGTTTAACTTCAACAACAAGGATTGGGGACAATTGTATTAAAAATACAAATTTTTTTGCATTTACGTATTCTGGAATTCGTCCTTATTATAGTAAAGCGTATTAGGAGCTCCGATTGGAAGAAAGTTTAGATGAAAGAGTGGTTCGTGCCTGTAAACAGGACGAAAAAGCAGCATACACAGTTCTGGTGAAAAGGCATTACAGAGATGTTTTTGCATTGTGTCTGGGCATATTGGGGAATCTACACGACGCCGAAGACCTTGCTCAGGAAGCCATGCTGAAGGGTTTTTTAAAAATAAAGAAACTTGACAAGCACGAGCAGTTCAAAGCCTGGATTTTGCGAATCGCCAGGAATCTCTGCCTTGATTTTCTACGCCGGAAAAAACGTATAAAGGTACATAATGTTAAAAAACCAATGCAACCTTATCCAAACACCAGTGAAAATCATGATTTACAGCAGGCCATCAGCCGGATGCCCCAGGAGCTTCGATTGCCGCTAACGATGTATTACTTCGATGGAAAAAACGCAAAGACTATCGCAGAAAAGCTGAAAATCTCGCATTCCGGAGCATGTCAGAGAATCAGAGCTGCCAGAAAACAACTGCATGAACTGCTGAGCGAAAGGAAGAATAATGAGTAGCGATTGTGAGAAGATGAAAGACCAAATCGCAGATCATATTTCAGGAAACCTGTCAGAAGCCCAGGTACAATTACTAGAGCAGCACTTAAATGAATGTAAGTCCTGTCGAGAGTATGCACTCGCACTAAAAGAGGAAGACGCTTTGCTAACCGAATTATTTGCAGAGATTGAAACGGATATGACAAATCGACAAGAACAAATCCTGCGAAAAGTAAATCAATTGTGTGCATCTAAACAAACCGAAAGTCCTTCTATAAGGAGAATAATTATGAAAAATCCAATTACAAAAATAGCCGCGGTGCTTGCCGTTGTGATAGGCCTCGGAGCCATAGCTGTTGTGGGCGTGAATATTGGAAGGATCTATTACTATGGCCAAAACGATGACGGCACTCGCCACTTTTTCTACAGCGAAGATGGCGAAGGAGCG
>CAZZAX010000048.1:34966-36886 GCA_964653075.1 uncultured Pirellulales bacterium | reverse complement strand
CCTTCTTCAGCGGGCATTTCTTCCAGACGGGTTGAAATTTCTCGCATCGCTTCGGCCCATCTGCTTGTGCTGTCGGCCATCAGGGCAACAACATAACCCATATCACGGAAATACTCAGCTATGGTAATTCCGGTATAAACGGAGGCCTCTCTTGCCGCAACGGGCATATTCGAGGTGTTTGCAATCAGGACCGAACGTTTCATTAAAGGCTCGCCGCTTCGCGGGTCCTTTAATTCCGGGAACTCGGTTAAAACATCGGTCATTTCATTGCCGCGCTCGCCGCAGCCGACATAGACCACAATGTCTGCATCGACCCATTTTGCCAACTGGTGCTGAACAACTGTTTTACCGGTTCCGAATGGGCCTGGTACACAGGCCGTTCCGCCCTTTGTGGTCGGGAAGAAAGTATCGATGACCCGCTGGCCGGTAACAAGAATATTGTTCGGCGCCAGGCGTTTAGCTGTCTGCCTGGGGTTTCGGACTGGCCATTTCTGCATCAGTGTCAACTCGGTTTCCGTGCCGTCATCGGCAACGACTACTGCTATAGTTTCGACGACCGTGTAATCGCCTTCATGTATTCTTTGTAAAGTTCCCTCAACTTCTTGCGGAACCATAATTTTGTGCTCAACAAGCGTAGTTTCCTGTACCTCGCCGATGATATCGCCGAAGCCGACCTTCGTTCCATCGCCTACCGTCGGTACGAAGTGCCATTTCTTTTCCCTGTCCAGGCCGGGCAGAGCGCTGCCCCTGCTCATAAACTCACCTTCGAGGTCAACAAGTGAGTTCAGGGGTCGCTGGATACCATCGTAAATACTTTCAATAAGGCCGGGCCCCAGCTCAACACTCAAAGGCGCCTCGGTATCAACGACCGGCTCGCCAGGTCCTATTCCCGTGGTTTCTTCATAGACCTGAATCGAGGCCAAATCGCTGTGCAACTCTACGATTTCACCTATGATGTTCAACTCGCTCACACGGACAACATCATACATTCTCGCACCGGCCATGCCCTCAGCGACAACAACAGGGCCTGCGACTTTGACTATCCTTCCTTCTTTCGTTTCGCTCATTATCAAAAACCTTCTTTAATTGTTTTGCAAAATGTTAATACCCGTAGCCATTTTGAGCACTTCTCCGAGAGCCTGGGTAGCAAAACCCTCGGATTCAGTGGTAAATGGCACAACCATAATACAGGGGGTCGGCGAATCCTCATAAGCCGAGAAGACTTCTTCGGCTTGACGGGCAATATTTTCGGCGACTACCACGAGCGCATATTTTTCACTGATTATCTTCTTTGCGCTTTCGTCAATATCGCCGGCGCTCAGACCCACCGGGTACGTATCTACTCCGAGTGCCGAAAACGGCATCACAAAATCGGTACTACCTAAAACAGCAATTTTACCTTCCATTTTCCTTCGTATCTCGTATTTCGTGAAGCGTATCTCGTGCTTCACTTTATGTATTCCTTATTCTTTAGCTCCGTGTTTACGCAAGAGTTCGACAATTTCGGTGTGGCCTTCGTTATTGGCAAAAACCAAAGGAGTCCGACCACGGCTGTCCTTCACATTTGTGTCTGCTCCCTTGGCGAGGAGAATTTCTACTGTATTGACTTGGCGGTTAAATGCTGCACTGTGTAAGGGTGTGCCCAAATTGGCTGTAGCGTTGACATCCGCTCTCTTGGTTATGAGCCACTCCACTATCGCCGTGTGACCTACGGCCGTAGTTTCATGCAAGGGTGTATTCCCGGACATGTCCACCGCCCTCACATCGGCGCCCTTGTCAATAAGGAGTTCGGCGACCTCCTTGTGGCCAAGCATAGCTGCGGAGTGCAGGGGCGTCCAACCGCGCTCCTCTTTGGCATCGACATCGGCGCCCTGTGAAATGAGCAATCTTACCAAATCAATATCGCCGCCAAACGCAGCA
>CAZZAX010000048.1:0-34866 GCA_964653075.1 uncultured Pirellulales bacterium | reverse complement strand
GGCGCCCTGTGAAATGAGCAATCTTACCAAATCAATATCGCCGCCAAACGCAGCATCATGCAGTGACTTAGATGGTTCTGTTGGCTTAGTTGGTTTTTCTTCGGCCTTAACCTCAGCTTGCTCTTGCTGCGCTGGCTCAGGTTTCTCTTCAGCAGCAACCTTAGCTTGCTCTTGCTGCGCTGGCTCAGGCTCCTTTTTCTTACACCCGGCAACGATAAACATTAACGCCAGAACCAAACAGAATAGATTCTCGCTTTGGCGGATCTTCGATCTCGACTCCGTCGCAATCGGCTCTGAATGTCTGTTTGACTGATTAGTTTTCATTTGCTATACAAATCTTATTTCGTGTCTCGTCGCTCGTGACTCTTGTAAAGTATTACAGGACACAAATCACGTATTCCTTATTTTTTATCTCTATTATTTGGCCTCTGCCAAAAGCTTTTTTATGTCTGCTTCAAACACAGCCGATGTTATTTTTCAGTTTTTGCACGAATTTCCCTTATCAATTCCCACGTTTTGTCCAGGTCGGCCTTAATCTCATCGTATTCGTATTCCACGAGAGGGCCCGGGGGATAACGATTCTCGATATAATATCGCGATGCTTTCTCGCAGAGATCCAAGAAACCGTTAAAGCTGTCATCAAAGGCCGAAATGTGATTGAGAAGGGTATCAAGCTCATGAATCTTTGGTGGTTTCTTTGCGTTCAGGACAAGATAACCTTTAAGATACTTTTCAATTGCCTGCTGGGTATGATAGGCAATGGAATCAGCGTAGCCCCGCTCGTCGTACAGCAACTGTGCTGTTTCTATATCATGGTTTCCTCTTTCAAACCACTCCAGTGCCTGTTTTTTGAAGGCATTATCCATAAAGAACCTGTCCCTTCTGGAATATTTCCTCGACAAAGAAATCCCTTATGGCAATTCTTTCTTCAATCTCTTTTTCAGTATATACAAGCGGTGAGACAGGAAGCATTCGGTTCTTGTCTCGCAAGATTCTTTTTACTTCAATCCATCTATCGATGGGTCTTTTTTCTGTGTTCTTGATAATTAGAAGGTCGATATCGCTGTCCTCTGAGGGTTTTCCATAGGCATAAGAGCCAAAAAGTATAACCTTCTTAGGTTTATATCCCTTTATTATTCCATCCACGATTTCAGTGATTGTTTTTCGAACTTTTGGATTGGCAATCATTGCTCTATCTCTAAAAGCGCTTTTATGTCATTTTCAAACACAGCCTTATCCCGGTAACCGATGTACTTTTGCCGGATATTGCCGGCCGAATCGATGACGAAGGTAGTCGGTATGCCCGGAATTCCGCCGAATGCTTTATCAACCCAGCCATCTGTCATCAGAATCGGATAGTTGATTCGATACTTTTGGACAAACGATTTGACAACGCTGATACCTGCCTGGTCTAAAGAAATACCCACCATTGCAAATCCCCTGTCCTTATATTGTTCGTAAAGCTCGATGAAATGTGGAATTTCCTGAATACATGGCGGACACCATGTCGCCCAGAAGTCGAGGATAACGACCTTGCCCCGAAGGTCTGAAAGGCTGACGTTTTTACCATTCAAATCCTGTAATGTGAATGCAGGTGCAGGTTTGCCACCGGTTGTTGACGGCGTGTTATCTTCAATTTGTTTTGCCGATTCTGTTTCTGCCACGGCCTCAGTTTGCTGCGTCTGCTCAGTTTTATCTTTCTTACACCCGCCGGTGATAAGCATCAGGACTAAAAGTAAGCAAAATAGTTTTTTCAGTTCCATTTTCAATTACCTTCCATATTTCGTATTCCGTGTTTAGGGTTATTTGATCGGCATCATAAGTTTGTCATTCTTTAGCTCCGTGCTTTCTTAAGAGTTCGATTATTTTGGTATCCGCCTGCTCTTTTGCCCATTTCAGGGGCGTTTGACCGTCTCTTGTTTTTGCGTTAACGTCGGCGTGCCTTTCGATAAGTCTTTCGGCGATGTTGAGGTGGCCGTGAGCAGCGGCGAGGTGCAGTGGTGTCTGGCCGTACTGGTCCTTTGCGTTTATCTGTGCACCTTTATCAATAAGCAGCTCGGCGACATTACTGTGGCCATGAACCAATGCAAAGTACAGGGGCTGCCATCCATGCTCGTCTTTTGCGTTTACGTCAGAGCCTTTGTTCAGAAGGAATTCAACGATGTCTTTATGGCCCTTCTCTGCGGCAAGGTGTAAAGCCGTCATGCCTGTTTTGTCCGTTGAGCTGATAACAGCGCTATTGGCGATAAGCAGTCCTGCCATATCCTTAAGACCTGATGAGATTGCATAGTGCAGGGCGGGCGTGTCGTTTTGGCTCTTTGTATTAACATCTGCTCCTTTGGCGATTAGCAGCTCGGCTACAGGCATGTGGCCCGAGACGACAACATTGAGCAGGGGAGTGTGGCCATATAAATCCGTCGCATCAACGTCGGCGCCATTAGCAATAAGCAGCTCGGCAATATATTTATGCCCTTTTTCCGCCGCGAGGTGCAAAGGTGAGCGGCCGTACGTATCTTTTGCTTCGACGTCAACACCTTTTAAGAGATGTAGCTGGACCTCGACAAAATCGCCGCCTGCCGCAGCCTGATGTATTGATTTGGTGGGTTCGGAATGTTTGGCTATACTGTCAATGACCACGAGTCCATCTATTTGGGCGGGCCGGAGGCCATCCTGCCGGCATCCAACGGCGATGAACATAAAAATCAAAACCGGACATATTAATTTTATAGATTTCATTAGCCAAGGCGGTCCAGGATAAGTTTCGTATCGAGGAAATTTTTTCTGGCCGTCAAGATGAGTCTGACCGTGCGGATTTCATTTTCCTTCAACAGCAGAAAAGCAATAACGGGCTGCGGGCCGGCGGTAATCTGAACCGTAGATTTTAAAAATCCGTTCAAATGCTCTTCGCACTGCTGCTCGACTTTTAGAAAAGATTTATTCGACGCTAAGTAGTTAGCGCCTGTATCAACAATTCGATGGTAAGGTGTTACAAAGAACAACGGCCCCAAGGCTTCGTAACCGAGTTCCAGGCCGTGTCTGAATCGCTCTAATTCAATAAAGCCGCCTTCCAAAAAGGTGTTGCGCAGTTCGGATTCAGTGAATTTGAGACGAAGCATTGTGCGGATGTTGGTCAGGTCAATCTGTATTCTAAAAAATCCGAGCAGAAAAACACTTTTTAATCGGCGTGCCTGCCTTAGATTATATTGCGCCTGGACACTATCGATGGCGTAGTCAACCCGGCGAATATCTTTGTTTTGGTAATAGGCCAGAACCGCCTGCTCGACGGCCTGCCGGATGTAATCGGGAAATACGGGTCTGCTGAATTCATCTTCCTCAGAAAAAATCTGCTCAATCAACTCCGGCTGCACGTTCCCGTCGCTGCTGTAATCTGTTCCTAATTCTTTTTCAGTCAAAGTCCTCCTGACCGCCAGCCGCATATTCGCAAAATCATCTCGTGTTCTGAAGTGCTCAACAATCGGCTCATCAAGCATTAAATCTGAGAAAAGCTGTCGCACTTCTGCTCTTCGTTGATTCAGGATTTCTTCAACTTCGGCAAAGTTCCTGCCGCCTCTCGGCAGGGCGTATTCTGTTCCACTTAATAAATCAGCGGCCTGCTCGAAACTTTCGGCGTTGGCCATGTCAAGCAAAGTTGCCCTCGTTAGCATCTGCATCTCGAGCGCGCAGACCTGGGCCGTCTGGAACGTATATCGCCAGTCGTCAGAGCCGACAGGCGGGTATGTGTAAAAATCGAGAATAGCATGTTCGGTAAGTTCAGGCATTTGTTATTTAATTCTCAAACAGATCTTTTGCTAATTCAATCTCCAGCTCCTTGCGTGCCTGGTCCAGAAGCACCTCAATAGAGACGTTGGTTTTTACTTTTCCTCGTGTCAGGATAAAGCCGGCACCGAGGTTTTGTTTTTGGCCTGACAATCTCAAATTACCTTTGCGGCCGGGACCTAATTCGCGGTTTATCTCTTTTATAAGATCATGGTCGATGCGATTTTCGTTCGTATCAATTACCACCTCTTCATCGCCTGTCTCGATAGCATCGAGCAGGAGTTTTTTAATCAGAGCGTGATATTCTTCGTCCGGCAAATTCTGCAACTGCTGTCGAGCCTGTTCAAAGACCTCATCGAGTATTTTTCTTTTCTCGGCCAGATACTCTTTGGCAATATCCATCCTTGTCGCGGCAAGAATATGCGATTTTTCATCTTCGCCGGCCTTTTTGGCAAGAATCCCTGTTTGCTTATTGTATTGGTCCAACTGCTTGGAGAGTTTTGCCTGTTCGGCAGCCACTTTTTCTTCGGCTTCTTTCTTTATTTTGTCCGCCTCAGCGTTGGCATCGGCTAATATTTTCTCTACTACCTGTCCAGCTTCCATAATTTCGTATCTCTTATTTGGTATTTCGTTTCGGGGATTAGGTTGGCCAAGTTATACCGAACAGCAGCATAAACATAGTTACCAGCAGTCCCAGAACCGCGTAGACTTCGACCATAACCGCGTAAACAACACCTGCTTTAAATGCCATCTCCGGTCTTTTGGCAGCCATCAGGATACCTCCGGAACAGACCCTGCCCTGGAAGATAGCGCTTACCAGACCGGCAAAGGCGATGGGCAGACAGGCTATCAAGATTTGTACTCCAGTCCCAGGTGTTTCGCTCAGGTTCGGGAACCCGGTTTCACCGTAGATGTTTAGCGTCTCTTTCTCTTTATCTTTCTCTTTTATGATGCGGTAACTTTTCCTATTTTGCTTGTCGGTTATTAGCCATTCACTCTCTGGCTTTTCGACCGAGATGCTGGCGTGCTGCAAAAGTGGGGCCAAGTTATTTTCAAACTCCTGGCGCAGCTCTTGCGAGATGACGGTATTGTCTAAGTCGGTTTGCAAGGCTGGGTCAACGCTAAACAGCAATCCGGCACCAAAAAAGCCCAAATTAAGCATCACAAGAAACGCCGCCAAGAAACCGTAAAAACCCTGCGTGCCGGGCAGGACGACCATAATAAACATCTGCCCGTATCTTTCGGGTTTTTCGGACAGAACTCCGGTAGCACTTCTGCCGGCTATGCCGATTCCAATTGCCGAGCCGATACCAGCTAATAAGGCCGCCAACCCCGCACCAACCAAAGCCAATGTCATTCCATAATCCATTTTTTTGACCTGCCTTTCTTACTAAAAAACACAATTAGATTTCTTTTTTGATATAAATGTGTTTATACTCTTTGCTCAATGGCTGAAAAGATTTACCGCCGCCAGCAATAAACTTAGGGAAAAATTCCACATATTGAAGTCTCAAAGTATGAACAAAAGCACTTAATCCTGATATCGCCAGGTTAAATCCGTGTCCGCCGACAAGAACCAGAATCATTAATATAAAGCCGATTCCATAAGGTATATCGAGTGCAATTTTGGCGATGACGTTTATGGCCATTGCCAAGCCGGCTGTAACCATGCCGAGCGCCATCAACCTTAAGTAGCTCAGCACATCGCCAACATAAAAAATTGTGCTGAACAAATTGTACGCCCCCATCCCGATTCGCCCGGCCCAAGTACCCTCTCGCTCACTTAATAAGAGGATTGAAACTGCAGGCAGAAGTGCCAGATATCCACAGAACGTTCCAACTCCATCGGGAATTGGAAGCCACCCGGCCTTACTCAAACCAAATATTACAATCGAATTCAGCATAACCAGCCAGGTTAGCTGGTCGCACACCGCAGCGATATAGTCTCTGCGTTTTAGGTTATGGCCGAAGGCGATAACGAGCCCGAACAGAATCTGGAAATAACCAAGAACCAGTGCCAAAATAAAGAAGGTCATCGGCTTCTCAAGCGGGTCAAACCACATCATTTTTTCCCGAAGGGGCTTCAATGCGGGCACGAACTGCTGCACCCCGTCACCGAACCATCCGCCTGTAAGTGCACCTGCGAACACGGTTGCGGCAGAACAAATTCCTAACATCCACATCAGCTTTTTGTCGCCCTGCATTTTTTTGATGAAGAAGATCATCAGTGCGATAATGACCAATCCGTAGCCGGCATCGGTCAGGCACAATCCGAAGAACAGAGCAAAAAACGGCGCCAGAAAAACCGTTGGGTCCACTTCAAAGTGCTGCGGCATGCCGTAAAGGCGGGTTATCACCTCAAAAGGCTTGATAGCTCTCTTGTTCTCAATCTCAACGGGAATTTCTTCGTCCTGGGCCGGTTCTATTTGTGTAAGACTCGAGGCCTCGAAGCCCGATACTATCTTCTTAAGGCGGGGGAAATTTTTTTTCTTTACCCAGCCTTCCAAAAGGACCGTACATTCCGTAGCCGGTGCGGTATCCTTGGCCTGCTCTCTGTTGAGAAGATTTTGATAATGGTCGTAGAGAATCTCTAAATTAAGCAGATTTTCAGACAACGCTGCCGCGTTATCCGTTTGGCTTTGTAATTTTTTTTGGGCCTGTTTGAGTTTTTTACGGTGTTCTTTAATTAGTTTCGCGACGGTGCCGGTCATGGGCTCGAAGCTGACTGGCTCGAACTCGGCTGAGCGCAACAGCTTTTGAGCCTGGTCGGCGTTTTCTTTGAGCGCAACGATAAGACAGGCGCACTTGTTGCTGTCGGTTCCTATTTGTTGGATTGCCGCACCAGATTCACTTAGCTTTTCTTCTGTCTGCTCAAACTGCTGAATCGGCAGCAATCCGGCCCAACAGGCAGCCTTATGAAGTCGGCCGATTTCTTCAACGGGCGTTTCGAGGGAGACCCAGGATTTGAGCATCTCCAGGGTGAATTGGAGGCTTTCAATTTCGCTCTTTGTTTTCTCCATTGATACTTCGAGCTGCTCTGACTTCTCGATAGTCTTTAAGATTTGCCGGTCCGAAACAACCTTTTGATACGATTGCACATCGACGACGGTTCGTGGTGAGAGGACGCTAGCGAGGCCCTTTTGGGCCTGTGCGTAATTTTTGAGAAATGCGATGCTTTTTTCCAGGCGATTTAACAGCCCTTCAATATCTTTGGGCCGTTCGGCCAGGGCTCCAAGCTCAGGGAAGTCCCTGCTGAGAATCGCCTCGTCTGCGTTGAGGATATGACAAATACCTTCATGTTGCAGCTCTTCGAGAAGCTCGGATGCCTGAGTGCGATGACTGGCAATTATGATTTTCGCCATTTTAGCAATGGCCATATTTAGCCTCTTAAGTAATCCATTACCTTTGCGGCCGCTGTGGCCATTTTATCGCCTGTTTTATCACGCAATTGCTGGCGCTGCTGCTGTGCCTGTGCCTTGAGCTGCTCAACTTCGGCGTTTGCCTGTGACTGGGCTTCGGCAACGGCAGCCTCGATTGCCTGTTTCCTTTGCTGGGCGGCCTGGTCTGTGGCTGCGAGCCGATTTTCCCGGCCCTTTTCAGCCTGTTTTGCCGCATCAGCTTTGGCCTGTTCGATAATTTCGTTGGCCTTTGTTTCGGATTCCTTGATTTTCTTTATCAATTCCATATCAATACCACCAATTGCTCCGTGCTATAAACAACCCATTTTAGATGCGCGATAAAGTATCTTATTATTCAACAAATAACAACAAATAATCGAGAGAAATTTTATATTTTAGCAGATTAATGAGCCGCAGGAGGCCTCTTAGACCACAGAAAAGACAGAAAAAAGGAAGATGGGGGATGGACGATGGAAGTCGAAAAGGAAGAAAGCTCTGAAAAGCACGAAGCATGAAATCCGAAATACTCCACGGGACACCTTACGGTGGAAACAAAATCAAAATTCGAATGCTCAAATGACTAAAATGTAAGATTTAAACGAGTCGCAGAAAAGACAGAAAACAGGTTTCTCAATTCTTGAATTTTATTTGACTTTTCTTCTAATTTAGATTATTTTATCTGAGCAGCGAGGTGAGATATGCAACCTTTGGAGTTTTTCTGGAAACCTTACGAATGGAAGTCATACCCTTGAAGAAATCGAGGAATAATGATTGAAGGTGCCGATATTAGCTACACGCTTAAAAAACTTCGCGATGAGGCTTCTGAAGTTAAACGCTGCTATACTGATTTTGCTATCAAGGTATTAATACTTGCCACTGCTTTCTTTGGTTTTATTTTTAAGTTCTATCCTATAGTGGGGGAGACTGATAGTTTAATTTTGTACTTTCTTGAGTGGTTACTCTGTGCATCAGTTATTTCGGTTTTAATGTGTATATCACGAATCGGGTATCACAAATATAGTACGGCTAATCGTAATTATGGCTATGAGCTACATATAAACCGAAGCTATGACTACGAGAAATGGTATGGTAAGAAACTTGAATCTAAGATAAGAAAAGTTGGGTGGGAAGAAGCTATGTGTGCGTGGAGAATTGTGCAACCAATCATATTTGAAAAAATATACAGGGTGTGGCGCTTGATACACTTTTTGCTTCCCTTGCCAGTTGTTGAGCGCCATTTTGAGAGCGAGGAATATCACTGGTGGAATACAAAATACCTTATGAATAGCAACGAAAACGGAAAACCACACAAAGGTAATAACAGTCTACCGTATCATCCGGGACGTTTTCTACGAAACACACAGGTTCTAATACACACCATTTGTGCTGCAATATATGTCATCTTTACAATATCTTACATTTCAGTATTCTTCAGTGTGTGTGAGTTTGCATTGTCAAAGATTGGCGGCTTACCAAGGATTGCGGTATTGTTAATTCATATTTATATCGGATTATGTTTCTTCCTCTTATGGTTCTACCTCACTCTATACTTTGTACTTACTGTAATAAGGCATCATTCAAGGAGACGTATACTTGAAAATGGCCTTCTTTCTATTCAATCATGTGCAGTCGTGTGGAGGCTTGTTGTTATCGCACATTTAAAAGCTCTTGAGGAAGGTTTTTCTTCAAATAATGATTATCAAGGATATACAAAACGTCTTGCTCAGAATGCATGCCTCATCAGAAGCAATCTTTTTACTATTCACAAGAACATTATGAAGGGTGACTGGCCACAACCATCTGAGATAATACAGAAATAGTAAGTGTGCATAGACAAATGCTTGAGAAAACTCAGTGAGATGCAAAAGATTGGACGAGTATAGAAGAAGCCACCATTAGGTTAGACAAACTGAATCATCTCAAAGGATGAATGGGAACAGATAATCTTTAGTCGTTAGTATTAGTGTGCTTGATCAATTACAGTAATGGCTATTGAGGCATTTTGTATGATTGTATAATCATAGTTGGCAGAAAATGATGAATGAACTCGCAAAAGAAATTCTCGAGAAGATCGAGAACCAAATCAGAAACTCATCGATTCGCTTTGAGTTGGTGTTGAAACTGTTCGGCTCAGAAGAGAATCTTTCTATTATCAACAAATCTGCTCCAAATGTATTTCTAATTTTCCATGGTGTTTTGATGGAAGCTGTTGTTATAGGTTTAAACCGACTCTGCGATCCATCAAAGGACCGACAAGGAAACAAGAATTTATCTATTGGGGCACTGAGAGAGTCACTCCAGATAACTGATCACAAGCTACATGAGAAATTGCTACGATTGGAGTGTGCAATAAAAGGGGAAGTAAAGAAACTAAATCCGTTTCGTAGCAAACGAATTGCCCACAATGATTTAGATACCCAAATAGAAGATTTACACCGGTCGATTGATAATGGGGCTATTAATGAATCGCTTATGCTTTTACAAGAATACGTAAATACGATTTGCCTATATTACGAAGACTATTCTGTGAATATTTTGAATCCTCCTTACCCTTCAGGTGATGGTCCTGATCGACTGTTGTCGCTCCTGTGCAAGGCAATGGGCGAAATGATGTAATTCATCTATCTCCCTTCACGTAAGTCTGTGGCGGTGGCGAGGCTGACAGGGATAGATTAAGAATCTTTGTCGGGGTCGGTTATGAAACCCTCTTCCATCAGCATCTTAGTTTCCTGTCTTGCCTTGCTTATGATTGCTTCGGCTGTTTTGTAGATTTCATCCCGTGTCATGACTTTTTCAGCTATTCCCTGCTCGATTGCCTTGGAGCCGACTGCGGCGGCCTCACGCGGGAACACTTCCCATTCGTCCATCGAGGGGATTATGTAGTCTTCACTGAGGCCCTTGTCTTCGGCGGTTTTTGACAGCTCCATGGCCGCTGCGATGCACATTTCATCGGTTATTGTTTTGGCCTTGACGTCGAGGGTCCCGCGGAAGATTCCGGGAAAACCGAGGGAATTATTCACTTGGTTCGGGAAATCGCTGCGCCCGGTCGCAACAATCCTTGCGCCGGCTTTTTTAGCCTCCCAGGGCCATATTTCGGGTACGGGATTGGCGCATACGAAGACAATAGAATCCTTTGCCATTTTTGAAATCCACTGGCTTTGGACTGAGTTCGGCCCGGGTTTTGAAAGTGCAATAAATACATCGGCGCCCTGC
Organism: uncultured Pirellulales bacterium; assembly: GCA_964653075.1. GTDB lineage: Bacteria > Planctomycetota > Phycisphaerae > Sedimentisphaerales > Anaerobacaceae > NIOZ-UU13. Next base: position 24,478 of record CAZZAX010000048.1, on the reverse strand, counting down.
AGCGCTTCGTCGATTGGGCCGTCGAAGCATATTTCGTTGGTAATGCGACAGATATTTGCTTTTTCCTTTAGAGAAGGGTTGTCGTTTATGTCATTGCGATTGGCGTGAAGAGGGCCTTTGCTGTCGTACATGATACATTTTTTGGCGTCGGCCCCGGCCCGGAAAATGATGTCCGAAATCCTGATGTTCGATGCACCGGCACCCATAAAGACGATTTTTGCGTCCTCGATATTCTTATCGACAACTTTCAGGGCGTTAACGAGGCCGGCAAGGGTGACGGTTGCGGTGCCCTGCTGGTCGTCGTGCCATACCGGTATCGGGCTTTCCTTTCTGAGCCTGTCGAGGATGTCGAAGCACTTTGGCTGGGCGATATCTTCGAGATTAATCCCTCCGAAAGAAGGATGTAACAAAAGAACGGTCTCTATAAATTTATCGGGGTCTTTCGTGTCGAGGCATATCGGGAACGCGTCAACGCCGCCGAGATACTTGTAAATAAGGGCCTTTCCTTCCATTACGGGAAGGGCTGCGTGCGGGCCGATGTCACCGAGTCCCAATACCCGGGTGCCGTCGCTGATAACGGCAACGGTGTTCCATTTGCAGGTCAACTCGTAAACCTTTTCGGGATTTTTGACGATGTCTCTGCAGGTCGAAGCGACGCCGGGGCTGTACCATACGTCGAAATCACGCAGGTCTTTCACGCGGCATTTTGGTGTTACGGCTATCTTGCCCTTGTAGTATGAATGAAGGGCCGAGGCTGTTTCCAGCGGTTTTTTTGCTTTCGCCAGGAGCTCTTCTTCGTTGTATTCCATAGTTTCAATGCCACTTTCTACTTAAAAAACGGGTATTCTATTGTTATCGTTCGTTTGTTTCAATGCGCCATTCGAGAATACCGGCGGAAAAGTCCGGCTGTAACTGAGCTTCGAGGCGCAGGGATGTCGTCTGTACGGGGTCGAATTTAACGCTATTGAATTTATTTTTTTGAAGGCCGTAACTGGAGGCGGGCAGTGATTCGGCTGGCTTGGCGGGGGTATTCCACTGGAAGGCGTCGGGGCCTGTGCCTATGGTCGGGAATGACGAAATTCGCAGGCGGGCGCAGCCCATCGGGACCAGCGTTACGGTTTCGGTCGGCTCGTCGGATTTCGCGGGGCTCGGCTGGAGCAGGCCGACAAGGCCGAGGTTGTCTTTCTGCCATTGTGGTATTTTTTTGGCTTTTGCGTGTAACTCTATTGGGGCTGCTTCAGCTTCAAATGGCTGATTGTCGGCTGGCCAGGCCTTGCGCACGACCCGGAAAGAAGAGGCAAGGTCGCTTTCGTTCAATATAAGGCCGTAATTCCAGGCGGTTGTTGGGTGTATTTCCCAGGCGGGCCATTTTTCGGTGCCTCCGGCTCTGACGTATTTTTCGCCAATCTTCAATGAGTAGGTCAGAGGCCCGCGGTTTACCGAGACGCTGTTGTTGTTTTTCGTCCACTGGGTCAGCGAGATTTTCATTGCAAGGTTAAGATCGACCGTGTCGCCGTCGGCCCACTTGCGGTCTATCATAAAGTAACTGCGGGGGGCGGCTTTGATAGATGAAGCGACGCCGTTGATTGAGAGCCCGGGGTTTTCGCACCAGGCGGGCACGCGGAGATAAAGCGGGAAACGGACGGGCTTTGGTGTTTTTATCGTCAGGCGGATTTTTTCATCGAACGGATAGGTTGTTTTTTCCGTGATTGTAATTTTAGTGCCATCGCCGACCTTTGCGGTAACCTTCGAAGGGGCGTATAGAACTGCGGCCAGGCCGTTGCCCGGGGTGGCCATCCAGAGGTGTTCGGCGTAATATGGCCAGCCGTGGCCTGTGTTATGCTGGCAGCAGCGGTGAATGTGCGGATTGAACAGCAACATCGGCCCGCCGTTTTGCAGACCGGGCGATTTGGTATGCCGGTCGCAAAGTATCATGTTCGGCGAGGTAAGATAATGCAGGGCCTTTAGGTCGGGCGTGAATGCCGCTGGCAGCGAGTTGAACGTTACATCCTCGCAGCGGTCGGCCCATCTGGCGTCGCCTGTGATAGTCAGCAGTATTTCGTGGGATAGCATCATTTCGACCATTCCGCAGGTCTCCACGGCCTGGCGGGGGTCGGTAAAGCCGGGGCGGCAGTTCTCGTCGCCGCCGAACATTCCGCCGGGGAACTGGCCGTACATGTCGCGGATTTTTCGCCAGTTGCGTTCGGCGGCCCAGAGATGGTTCGGGTCCTTTGACTGCATGTAGAACGTGGCGGGCTGGCCGAAACCCTGCGACATATTGACGTTGTGCCAGTTGATTACGTCCTTTTCCCATTCGGCGGTGCGGCGGTGGACTTTTTTGGCGAGATCCAGCAGGAATTCATCGCCGGTGCGGTTGTAGAGCCAATATACGCTGTAAAGTAAATCGCCGCCCCGCATCTTCGGCCAGTAGCCCACGAGGAAGCGCTCTTCGGGTACCGTGGTCAGGTACTTCATATAGTTGGTCATCAGCTCGATTACGCGTTTGTCGCTTGTGGACTCATGGTAATTCTGCAGGCAAAAGAGCATTATCATATTTGGCCAGAGGTCTTCGCGGCCCTGCAGGCGGGTGGCGGCGCCCTTGCGTCCTTTGTCGGGGCCGAACCAGCCGTCTTCTTTCTGGCTTTTTAGTGCGGCCTCTATCCAGATTTTTGATTCGTCTATCATGCGCCGGTTGCGAAGAATGTAGCCGCAGTTGCTGAAACCCTTTAGCCAGTAAACAGGCTCTTCCCAGCCGTGGGAGCCTTCGCCGGTGGGGCTAAGCCATGCGTTTTTTTCCTTTATTAAGAAGCGGCTGATTTCGGTAAGATTTCCGTGGAAGCCGTCGGCCTGAAGCTCAAGCTGCCTTCGTACCCAGCCATGCGGCTCAATAGCGCCTATGGGCAGCTTGATAAGAGGGCTCGGCAGCAGGGGCGGGCGGTTGCCGACATAGAAATCGTTTTTCAATTCGGTGTTCGGTTTTTCAACAACTTCGATCCGGCCTTTTGCCAGTAGCGAACCTGTGGCGGGATCATTTTTATGCGGCGGGCAGCCGAGACTTAACATCAGAGCGACCAGCATTACACTTAACAGGATTTTTTTAGACATTATTGATACCTTTCAGATTCAACAGGACTAAGAACCTATCCGAATAATCCGCTCTATGCGTCAGGCGGAAAGACTGATTATAGGCAAAGAGCGGTCAATTGCTATTGAAAAATACTCAGCAAAGCCACAAATTAGGATGTGAAAAAAATTTTGAAAAAATTTTATTTTTCTATTGACGTTATGTGTTACATATGTAACATTTATAAATGTTACAAATGTAATAGTAAGGAAGCTAATATGAAAAAGACGCCTAAGATATCAGAAGCCGAGTGGGAAGTTATGAAGTTGTTGTGGAAATCTTCACCGGCGACCGCCAACGATATTGTTAAGCAACTTTCAGGAAAGACCCACTGGAAGCGGGAGACCATAAGGACGCTGATTAACCGGCTGGTTCAGAAAAAGGCGGTGGCTTTTAAGAAAAAGGGCAGACAGTACCACTACTATCCGCTGTTTACAGAGTCCGAGTGTGTAAAGTCTGAAACAAGGTCATTTCTCAAGAGATTCGGCAAAAGCTCGGTTGAGCCGATGTTAGCGGCTTTTGTCGAGGAGGAGAATCTGTCCCCGGAACGACTCGGGCGGCTTCGGCGAATCCTGAAAGAGGCCGCCGAGAAGAATAAAAAGAAGTATTCACAATAACGAGAGGGCTTAAAATATGGAGGCCTTAAATACACAGTTATTGCAATTCTTTGATAAGCTCTTGTGGATTAGCATACAGAGCAGCGTGCTGATTATTTTGATTGTATTGGTTCAAAAAGTCCTGCGAGACAGATTAGGAATTCGCTGGCATTACTTTCTATGGGGACTGTTATTGATACGTCTGGCGATACCGTGGCTGCCGGAGAGCAAAATCAGCATATTCAACCTCGTTCCAAGATCAATTCAGCAAGGGCGGATAATAGAATCCCTCTCGCAATCTCGAAGCGTTCGGGGTATAGGCTTTTATCTATATGCCGAATCTGAAGATGTCCAGGAGACACAACAGGAAGCTGTCTCTCAGAGTGTCTTTATTAAATTCATTAGTTTCTTACCTTCAATCTGGTTGGTCGGGATTGTGATTATGGCAGGCTACGTTTGTGTGCGAAACATAACTATGTGGCTGACAGTGAAACGTGAGAGGCCGATTACGGATCAGGAGATTCTCGATCTGCTGGAAGACTGCAAGATGGAGATGGGTGTCCAGACAATCATAGGCGTGGTTGTCAGTGACAGGATAAAGAGTCCTGCCCTTTTCGGTTTTGTCCGGCCGCGGTTATTATTGCCGCAGGGTTTGCTTGAGACTTATAGTCTTGAAGAGTTGCGTTATGTGTTTATTCACGAATTAGCACATCTAAAGCAGCGAGATATCTATTTCGGCTGGCTGATGGCACTTCTGCAGATTGCACACTGGTTTAATCCGCTGATGTGGTTTGCTTTCGGGCGGATGCGGGCGGACCGTGAACTGGCCTGTGACGGACTGGCAATCTCGATGATGGATGCGGATGAGCCGCCCAGATACGGGCAGACTATTGTTAATATTTTGGAGAATTTCTCTCAGGTGCAATATGTGCCCTCAGTGGCGGGCATATTAGAAGATAAATCACAAATCGAAAGGAGAATTAAAATGATTGCTGATTACAAAAAGACCTCACGCACACGATGGGCCGGAGCAATGCTGCTCCTCGCAGTACTCGCTTGCGTAGTCCTGACCAACGCTTATGTAGCCAAGGCGGACTTCACTTTCGGCACTCCCACTAATTTGGGACCAACTGTCAACAGTTCGGCTGGGGATGATATGCCGAGCATCTCGGCCGACGGACTGGAGCTTTACTTTGGCTCTAATCGGCCCGGTGGGTCAGGTAATCTCGACCTATGGGTGACGACACGGGACACGAAAGACGACGAATGGGGCCCCCCATGAATCTTGGGCCAACGGTCAATACTTCGGCTCCGGACCATTGCCCGAGCGTCTCGGCGGATGGCTTATCGCTCTTCTTTGAGTCCAAACGGGCGGGCGGGGCCGGTAGCGCGGATGTTTGGGTAACGACACGGGACACGAAAGACGACCCATGGGGCGCACCCATGAATCTTGGGCCAACGGTCAACGGTCCGTCTGGCGATGCCTGTCCGAGCATTTCGTCTGACGGCCTGTCGCTATTCTTCCGCGCCGATGGATTCGGCCGTAAAGACCTGTGGGTTACGACACGGGCAAAGTCAGACGATGATTGGGGCCCGGCGGTGAATCTTGGTGCAACCGTCAATACGGCCCCATTCACGGACGGTGGCCCGAGCATTTCGACCGACGGCCTGATGCTCTTCTTCCACTCCGACCGGCCTGGCGGGTATGGTGACAGCGATCTATATGTAACGATGCGAGCAACAACAAGTGACCCCTGGAGCACGCCGGTGAATCTTGGTCCAACTATCAATAGTTCATCTCACGATGGTGCCCCGAGCATCTCGGACGACGGTTCTACCTTATTCTTTGGATCCAAGCGGCCCGGCGGATTAGGGAGTGGGGACCTATGGCAGGTGTCAATCGAGCCAATCGTTGACCTAAATAGCGACGGTATTGTCGATAGTGCCGACATTTGCATCATCATTGACCACTGGAGTACAGATGAATCCTTGTGCGATGTTGCCCCGATGCCTTGGGGCGACGGCATCGTCGATGTTAAAGACCTTGTCCTGCTTGCCGAGCATTTGACTATAAAAGAGGATGATCCTAATGAACCTATTCTACCTTAACCTTGTTATACACTGAGCCTGGGCAGAGGTGCCGAGGGAGGATGTTGAATTTAGAATTGAGAATGTAGAATTTAGAGTTGATAAGAAATCAAAAATTAGAAATTAAAAATCAAAGATAAGGAATCCGGCACTAAAAACCAAGTGCCGGATGCCTTCCTTAATTTTACATTTTGCATTTTGATTTTATCCAGCCATCCATAAAAAAGTCTTCAATTTTGGGGATAACACCTATTGTCTATGTTCTGCATTTCGGGGGATATTTGTTGACTGAGTTGTGTGATATTGTATAATGGATTTTTGGTTGTGGGGGCCTCGTATGCCCCGTATTAGGGTACGGGGTAAACCCTGAAAAGACGTATGGGGCATGGAGAAGAAAGGGTATGCATATCTTCAATTTTTCGCTTACTCTTATAATTGGGATTTTCCCACAACTTAAGTATGTGCCATATGGTATTAGGGTTTTTTCAGGTCAGACAATGAAACGAAAAGGGACGGCTTTGGTATTTATTTTAGTGGTTGTGCTGCTGTTGTGCGGCGGCCTTTGGGCACGACCTACGACGGCGGACGAGGCCGGGATGGTTGTGGCGGGATGGCTCATGGTCAATGCCCGGCCGCTTGGTATGGCACTTGGCCACAGTGTGATAGGTGTCGAGACATTCACGGATGTTTATGGAAATCCTGTTTATTACATTGTCTATTTGGAGCGAGGGGATTTTGTGGTTGTATCGGCGGACGATTTGGTAGAGCCGATTATCGCTTTTGCCGACGAGGGTGTTTTTGAGCCTTCTTCTGAGAATCCGTTAGGGGCTTTGGTAACACGCGATATTAAGGGACGAATTGCGTCTATCCGCAATACCATAGCGCTTCAGATGGAAAGTGTCATCGGAGCCCAGGGCAAGTGGAGGCACTTTATTAATGCTGCCGAGTCAATCGAAAACGGATTTTCTTTAATGGGGGCCAATTCTATTTCGAATGTTCGCGTGGAGCCGTTCGTGAAGAGTAAATGGGGTCAGACTACTACGTGCGGTAGGGTCAGCTTCAACTATTATACGCCAAGTAAATATCCCTGCGGGTGTACCGCGACGGCCATGGCGCAGCTTATGCGGTACCACGAGTATCCCAACGGCAGGGCGAGTGTAGGCAGCAAGCGGTTCGAGATTAAGGTCGATGATATTTCGCAATTTGCATATACGCGGGGCGGTGACGGCAATGGCGGGCCGTATCAATGGTCGCTGATGGAACTGGAGCCCAACTGCGGCACGACGCCGGAGCAGCGGGAGGCCATCGGGGCGCTTTGCTATGATGCGAGCGTAGCGGTCAAGACCGAATATACGGACGGCGCTTCGGCATCAAACCTGAGAGATGCAAGGAATGCGCTGCTTGGTACTTTTATGTACGGCAATGCCGTCCATGCCCGGCGGGGTGATGGCACTATCAGCCTCGAGGCGCTGAATGAAATGGTCAACACCAATCTCGATGCTGGTTATCCTGTAATTCTCGGTATCATTAAGGACGATTCCGAGGCCGGCCATGCCGTTGTTGCCGACGGATACGGTTACGATTTCTCGACGCTCTATCACCATCTTAATATGGGCTGGAACGGCAGTGATGATATATGGTACAACCTGCCGGAGATTGATTACTCTGCATCGGACTATTATAATGTTATCAACGGGTGCATCTATAATATGTACACATACGGCACGGGTGAGATAATCAGCGGGCGGATAACCGATTTGTCCCGGGAGCCTGTCGGCGGTGCTACCGTAATAGCACGGGGCTGGGGCGGACCATATACCGCGGAAACGAACGAGAAGGGCATCTATGCACTGGTGAAGGTCGGCGCGGATTCGACGTACACTCTCACTGTCATAAAGCCCGGGTACGATTTTGCGACAAGGGAGGTGACTACAGGAAAATCCGGGCATATTCAGAATGTCTCGGGGAACAGGTGGGGCGTTGATTTTGTCGGGGGCGATGCAGCCGCTGGTGTTACTTCGGATTATTCCAGGGAAGATTTTGAGACGGCGGATTTCAGCAAGTTTCCATGGATAAATTCCGGAGACGGTAACTGGGACATTACATTTCTGGAGCGGTATGCCGGGACTTACGGCGCCGAGACCGGCAAGATTAACGACAATGAGAGCACGGCTCTTAGGGTTAGTGTTGAATGTACATCAGGCGATATTACGTTCTATCGTAAAGTTTCTTCCGAGCCGGCGTGTGATTATTTGAAATTCTACATCGACGGGGTGGAAATGGTCAGATGGTCGGGCATGGAGGACTGGGATGCGGTAAGCTTTGCGGTGACAGCGGGCACGAAGATTTTTGAGTGGACATATTCGAAGGACGGCTCAATATCCAGGGGCTCCGATAGGGCCTGGATTGACGAAATTGTATTTCCATTAGATTACGGCAAACTATGTGATTTTGACGGTAGCGACATGGTTGATTTTGTTGACTTTAGTTTTCTTGCCGGCCAGTGGCTCAGGCGAGGTGCATCCGGTTCAGCGGACCTCAATGGCGACGGCGGGGTGGATTTCTTGGACCTTAATATATTCGCTGAAAACTGGCTTGCGGATTGAACGCGCGGCGAGTTAAAAAGACGGGAGACAAGCAATATGAAAAGAAGAGATTTTCTTAGAACTGTCGGCCTGGCGGCGGCAGCGACATTATCCGGGCATTTACGGGCAGCCGGGAAGAGACGGCCTAACATTTTGTTCATTATGACGGACCAGCAATTTGCGGATGCTTTGAGCTGTACGATGGGTCCTGAATATATCAGGACGCCGAATATTGACAGCATTGCGGCGGGGGGGATGCTTTTCACGAAGGCATATTGCGCGAATCCGTTGTGTGTTCCGAACCGGACAAGTATATTTACCGGCCGTTATCCACATGAGCACGGTAAGCAGATCAATTCTACAAGAGCAATCGACGCAACAGAATTTCCGAATATCGGGATGGTGCTTCGCAAAGCAGGTTATTCAACGGGTTATTTCGGCAAGTGGCATCTGCCTTATCCTTTTAAGAGAGCCACAGCGGAGAAAAGCGGTTATGATGAGAGATTCGATGCACGGGACTATCAAATCGCAGCGCCGGCCATTGAGTTTATTAAGAAGAATAAAAGTAGGCCGTTCTTTTTTGTTTTCTCATTGATGAATCCGCACAATATCTGTCAGTACGGCAGGAGCCAGCCTTTGCCAGATGGTGACATAGGAGAAGTTCCTCCGGCAAAGAATTGCCCACCCGCCCCGGCGAATCTTGAAAAGGCGAACAATCAGCCAGACGCACTGGAGGCCGTATGGCAGGCGAGGCTTAGAGCGAAATATAAAAATACGGACAAAAGAATGTTCGCCCCCCTTGATCTGTGGGGTGCAGATGACTGGCGGAAGTATCGCTGGGCGTATTATCGAATGGTGGAGCTTGCGGATAAAGAAGTCGGCAGGATACTGTCAACACTTCGCAAGGAGCATCTGGAAAAGAACACTGTGATTATCTTTACTTCCGATCACGGTGACGGGATCGGTGCTCATCGGTGGGCGCAGAAGAATATGTTCTATGACGAATGTTCGAGGATTCCGTTTATCATCAGCCAGCCAGGTACAACGAAAGTCGGAACGAGTGATTTGCTGGTAAATAACGGTCTCGACATAATGCCGACGATTTGTGATTACGCCGGGGCAAAAGTGCCTGTGAAATGTAAAGGAGTCAGCCTGCGAGGAATCGCCGAGGGTAATAGGCCGCAAAAGGAGCGAGAATATGTTGCGTGCTCGACCCGTTTCGTTCAGGACCTTAGAGAGGACGGTGGGCCACTCAATCTTGAGGGCAGAATGATACGGACGAAGGATTTTAAGTATTATATCTTCGATCAGGGCAAGCAGCCTGAGATGCTTATCGATATGAAAAACGATCCGGGCGAGATGGAAAACCTGATTGGCAATCCTGATTATGAGAAGGTGCTTGCGGAACATCGCGAGATGTTTGCGAAATACAAGAAAGAAAGCGGTGACGATTTTCTATCGTAACAAATGACAAAAGGCGCAAGCCTGATTAAATCGATGCCTGCGCCCTTTTTAAGTTTTTAAGATTATTTCTGTGGTTGCTGTTCGATGCTTGACAGGAATATATCGATAAAGCGGTGCACATCATCCTTATCCACATTTCCGTCGCCTGTAAGGTCGGTGCCGCCGCACAGACCGCAGTCGGTCCGGGGCCAGTAAGTAATCAACAGAGCCAGATCTGCAAGGTCTATAATACCGTTGCCGTCCAAATCACCCGTTTGTGTTTTGGTTGACGGTAAACCTCTGTACAGGCGCACTTTTCCGTCGCCGGAGCCAATCAGCACATCGAGATCATTATCTATCGGGCCGAAGAAGCCGTTTCCCGTCCAGTAACATACGAACGGCCTTGAGCGCGGCATGCCCGGAAGGTCAATCGCAACACCATTGGATTCGACGAGAGAGTAACCCGAGAAGCCCGGCTTGTCATCGGTTCCGACGTTTTGATAGAACAGGAGCTGGCCTTCCGTGTTGCCGGTAAGCAGGTCTTTTTTACCGTCACCGTCCAGATCGAGGATTACCGGGCTGGAACGATTGCTCGGGACGACCAGGTTCCAGCCGTCTTCCGGTGCGAAGCTTCCGGAAGAGGTTGAAAAGTTAAAGCTGGGTGGAATCCCGCCGCTGCAGCCGCAATTCAGATAGATGTGTATCCTGCCATCAAAGGCACCGGTTACCAGGTCTGTCTGACCGTCATTGTCCCAGTCGATAAGCATCGGTGTTGCTCTAAATCCGACGTCAAGATTTTCGTCGAAACCGACCTTTATTATCTGGCCGGCGTCAAAGACCGGCTCGCTGTCAGTGCCGTTGTTCAGGAAGATTTTGACGGTGCCGTCAGCCTGGCCCACGAGCAGGTCTTTACGTATGTCGGCATCCCAGTAAACTACGCGCGGGAAGCAGCCCATGCAGCCGGACGCCAGACAAGTTAAATCAGAGCCTTCGGACTGGGCGTAGAAATAATCCGCGAATGCCGGCTCGGATTCGGTTCCTACGTTAAGGTAAACGCGGACTTTGGCATCTCCGAAGCCGCTGCCTTCGCCGATGACAAGGTCCTGCAGATTGTCGTTGTTCCAGTCCACAAAGGACGGCACGGAGTAGCCAGGCACCTGGATATCTACACCATTGGCCTGTATTATTTCTTCGGGTCCGATATTCAGCACTTTGGGTGTATTATCATCCTTATCGCCAGGTGTTGAAAGAGTCTCCAACTCCAAAACAGCACCATCAAAACCGGCATCCCCGAATGCATAATAACCATTTAGAGGGCCTGTGAGCATCAGAGTCACATAGTTATCGAGCAAATCTTTCGACCAGTCGTGCAGGTTAATATCAACATCAGTTGTTATCCATGTCCAGCCGTCATGATTGAAATCGATTACAGCTACCAGCTCGGTTACCTCTTTAACAACTTCATAGTCCGGGTCGTGAGGCCAGGAGAAAGCCCAGTCGTCATACGGGTCGTACCATAGCGTTCTTTGGGTGGAAGCATTGTCGACAAAGTCTTGCATACGGACTTTGAAAGATGCCGATATAATTTGTTCCGAATCGGGTATTTCAGTAATATCAAAACAGTACCAGGTCTGCTCTCTACCTATCTGAGCTATCGTATCTCCACGGTCACCCACAGGATTTTCCCCAACCCAATCAGCTATTTGAGGCAGGGAGAACTGGAACGCTTCTATCGGGTAGGTATTAGCAAAAGCAGGAGCGGCCCCAAGCAATAGAACCACGGTCAGAATACATAGTTTCACTTTCATCATTTCTCCACCTAATTTCGTTATGATTATTATCAATACTTCAAAGGCCGACAATATCGGACCTATATTTCACATCTTGCGTTTGCTTCTGCCTGTGCGCATAATAAAAAAATCACAGAGGACGGCTTTTTAATGGGGCAGGTATCTTCAGAGGACACGAAAATAGATTTTCCACCACCCGTCCTGAACAAATAATAGTGTACCTGATTATGCCAAAAAAGTCAAGTGAAAATTACATCCATTTTCGGCGGTTTAGTAGCTGTCGGAACGACAAATTGCCTTATTTTATTGTGAAAAGGCTCCTTTATGAGTAAAGCGAAAGAACGGTTATAATCAGCGTTTGATCCGAATCGTCACATTTGAGTTTTGTTAATAATCCTTGAATTTTCTCATCCACTCCGGCCAGTCGGAAGGTTGTACGCCGCCGGCTTTAGTCCAGGGGCCTGCGGTGTCATAGAGCGGATGCCAGTTTAGAGCCCACAGCTCTTTGAGATCCACACGACGGACCGACCAGTCCATGAACAGTCCATTCACGGCCCCATGATGCCGATTCAAGCAAAACAACGCCATGTGCGAGCCGAATGAATCTTCTTGGTTCGGCGGTCTGTCTGTGGGGCTCGGGTTCATTACCGCCGCGCGGCAGTCCAGCAACAGTGGTACATCAGAGGCTTTACCGGCCTGCACTGCCCAGTTGATTGGCTCGGTTATGTTCCTCTGGGGCTGCATGATGTCCGACAGGTAGGTCCACGAATTCAGTCCGTAGCTTCCGAAGTAAACCGCTCCCAAATCCGCAGAATCCAATCGCTTGGCCATGCACCAGGCGAGATGGATACCGCCCCCTGTGCGTGGCAAGACCCACCGCCTCGGCTTTCGCGTCATAGGACAAAGCAGGATGTCGTTGTGGTCCGGGGTATTAAAGGCCACGGATCCATAGCCGTTCCCCTGCTCACCTGAGGCGTACCATCGCTTGAGTCGTTCCTTAGTGGGACCAGCGTCGTTCTCAAGCGTCCATTCAGCGGCGACCTGACCCCATTGGCGAAGGTTCGATCGACAAACCATGGATTTGGCCTGCCGATGGATGTGGTGTACCACGGGCAGCAGGATGGCTATCAGCAGAGCGATGATGGAAATCACCACCAGTAGTTCAATTAATGTGAATGCTCTTTGTGTTCGCACCATAGCACTCTCTCCAACTTAGCCTGACATCGCATGAATACCATAAAGCCGTCTCAATCAAAAGAGGCAATAAAAGTAGCTAAGGTAATGATATTTGCGGGAAAAATACATTTTATCTTTATAATCTTACAAAACAAGTGAAATTTGGGGCTGTGAGGCAGAGTTTTATCAAAAAACCTTTATTTTCAGTAATCTTTGAATTTTCTCATCCAATAGGGCCAGTATTCGGGCAGAACGCCGCCGGCTTTTGTCCAGGGACCAGTTGTGTCAGATTGGTCGTCCCATTTTAGAGTCCACAGCTCTTTGAGTCCGATTCTCCTGACAGACCAATCCAGGAATAATCCATTGACATAGCCGTTGTGCCTGTTTATGCAGAAGGTCTGCGGCGGTCTGTCGGTGTTGATGTGCCTACCCATACGCTCGGGACTATCGAGAATCACCGGGATATTGGCATGCCCCCTGGATAAAAAAGTGTCGATGCTCTTAGGAAATGCCGTGACGTTGAAGCCATAGCTGCCGCGAAAAGGCGGTGGGGGACTCGTGATTTTCCATGCTTCGAAGGTTGAGCCGCGCGCGAACCTTAATTCGTATGACACGCCGCCGGGTCCCCCGGCACGACTAACGCCCGATGCGGGGCCCGGTCTGATTTTGACAGCCATCGGGCAGCAGGCGATGCCCCTCGTGACGACCTTCTGGAAAACCTTTGGTCTATTGGGGTCTCCTTCCGGCACCCATGAGCCCCGGAAGAACCAGAGAACCGTCCCGCCACTCAGTATCGGGAGCCGTCCTTCGTTCTCGTCGGCGTACAGCGCCAGTACGGTTCCCCATTGTTTCAGGTTGGCCTGACAGACAACCGCCCTGGCCTGTTTTCGTACCTTTTGGAGGGCGGGCACCAATATAGCTATCAATAACGCTATAATAGCGATGACCATCAGAAGCTCTATTAAAGTGAATGCATTCTTTTTGTACATTGTTCGAGTATCTTTAATAATCCTTAAATTTTCTCATCCAATCTGGCCAGTCGGACGGTTGAACACCGCCAGCCTTGGTCCATGGGCCGGCCGTATTGAACTGTTGGTTCCACTTGAGCGTCCATAACTCCTTAAGGCCGATACTTCTCACCGACCAGTCTAAGAAAAGACCGTTTATCTTCCCACTGTGGCGGTTAATTCTTACGCCGTGTCCCAGTGATGGCGATTTGCCCTCCATAAAGTTAACATAAGGCGTTGTACTATCGAGGAAAAAGGGGATTTTAGCCCTGCTTCTGATCGGGAAGATGTCAAGGCCGGGCCCTCTCATTCGGTAGTCCAGGGTAGTAGAATGATCAAATTGACCGTTAAATAACCAGTGGTTGAATCCATAGCTGCCGCGAAATCGTGGAAGCGGGGAAGTAATCTCCCAGGCTTCAAACGTAGAGCCATAGTTACCCTCAATCCTATATATTCGCAAGTCCCCTGAAGTTACTCCGAAACCAAAAGATCCTAACGAATCATCATCACAAGGCCCGGTGGCCATCGGACAGCGTGCGATGCCCTTTGAGTTTACACTTTGATATACACTTGGCTTATTCGGATCGCCGTCGCTAAGAGCCGAGCCGCGCACTAACCATAAAGCGCCTCCGGGATCATTGGGAAGTCGTCCCTCGTTATCCTGGGTATATAGAGCCAGGACTGATCCCCACTGCTTGAGATTCGCCTGAAAGACAATCGCCCTGGCCTGCTTTCTGACCTTTTGTAGTGCGGGCACCAATATCGCTATCAGAAGCGCTATAATGGAAATAACTACCAACAGCTCAATCAACGTAAATCCCGTTTCTTTCCGCATAATGCGTCCTCTAACCGGACGGCCCGAACCGGCCTTGTTCCGGCTTTTCAATTGGGTCCGTACAGCCGGATATTGTCGAAGAACATCTTTCCGGTACCTCCGGCCTGTAGTTTGCTCTGGTCACCAAGACAAATGGCGATAGAACTGACTTTGGCGAGGTCAACACCCACAAAATCTTGCAGGTCGATAATCCACTCGGTCCAGGTTTTTATTCGTGTCACCTCAGGATTATCGTGATAGACTGCTGCATCGCCGTTGAGGACGACACTCATGGGCGTAACACCGTTGATCGACTCACCATGGAACCAGAGCGATAAAGCCTCGGCACCTGTCTCGGACCAATTCTGAGGCGGGCTTAGTATCATTTCCGCTTTTGCAAGTCTGAAAAGGGCGTTGTAATAAAAGGGCATCGACTGCTCGCCGCCATAGACAATATCTCTTTCGGCGTAAGGAGGATTGTTATTGCCAACGATACAGCCGTTTGTCAGCAGGTTGTCGTATCCATCCAACCATACGTCGAATATTCTATTGCTCTCAGGATCGCCGGGATCCAGGTCGTTGTATGATTCAAAGTCGTCGATGGTAAGGCAAAGGACTGCCGTCGAAATTGGGATGCCCTCGGTCAGCCATTTCCTGGCGAACTCTTTCAGATCATCGAGGCCGACTTTGCCGTCGTTGGTAAGATCGGCCCCGCGAAACCAGAGAAAACCGCTGTCGCTCGAATGCCAGCGTTCGGCAAACAAAGCGAAATCCACGAAGTTCACCCTGTAGTTGCCGTCAAAGTCTCCCTTGATGAATTGCCAGTTTAGTTTCGGATAATCCAGTCCCTCACAAATGCTCCAGACATCTTCGCTACCGTTCGCGGTCTCATTCACGAAATCCCAGCCCGCCTCCAAAAACGTCCCTCCCGTCTGCATTTGGGCTGTAGTCCTGCCGTTGCCATCATCACAGCCTGTTTCCGTCGTTTGCTCTGAGCACATGTTGCTTTTGCCGCTGGCCTGACTGTCCCAGAAGGAAGTGTTAATCATTCCGTCGAAATTCCTTCCCACCAGACCGCCGACTTGACGTGTTCCTGTAGCACTGCCTGTTGAATAGCAGTTGGTGATTATGCCCGACCGGGTATTGTGTCCGACCAGACCGCCGACATCGATGTATCCTGAAACGTTGCCGGTTGAATAACAGTTGGTGATTGTGCCCCGAGAATGACGGCCCACCAGGCCACCGTGTTGCCAACCACTATCCTTGCCTGAAACATTGCCTGTCGAATAGCAATTGGTGATTGTGCCATCCAGATTGCCTCCCACCAACCCACCGACACTGATCCTGCCCGAAACATTGCCCGTGGAACAGCAATTGGATATCATATAGGTGGATGTTACACCGAACCGCATGATAAAGTCCCAATTCCATCCGGCCAGCCCGCCGACACCATTTTCGCCTGAAACGCTCACGGCAGCATAGGAGTCAGTGATTGTACTCTCCGAAATGTGTCCTACGAGGCCACCAACATCTTTGCGACCAGAAACACTGCCGCCCCGCGCGTAGCAACCTCTGACGGTTGCTTCACGCAGGTGACCAATCAGGGAGCCTACATTCTGTCCTGTTCCTGCATCGATATTGGGATCAATCAATCCCAAATTCTTGATCAGTGCATTTTCCCCTCCAACAGATCCAAAGAGTCCTATGTAGTCTCTATCTCCGGACGTGTAGGTAAAATTGTGGATTCTCCTGCCGTTGCCGTCGAAGACCCCGCTGAAAAGATTGCCGAATGAAGTCCCAATGGTATTGAAATCTGCTCCCGTGTAGCTGCCCAGATCAATGTCTTTCATCAGCTTGAAGTGCTTATTAAGGTTCTGCGAATCTGCCCCAATCTCGTTCAGCTGCTCGGCTGTGTAAATCAGATACGGATCATCAGGGGTGCCCGTGCCGCCGCCATATTGTGCCACGCTCGCTCGCCCGAACAAAAAGACGGCCAGCAATACAACCAACGGCATCAGAGATTTGCCGCGTTGTCGGTGAAGTCCTGACAAGCTGAGAGTCGTGTTCAAAGCAGCCATATCTTGTTCTCCTACTTCGCCGAATAACCCAATCTGCCCCATGTCGCCCTTTGCAGCCTCTGAAGGTCGTGCATACCGTCCTCGGTTTGCGGCTCGTGGCCTTTCCACCCCGGCACAGCCGGTCCATCCACCATTTCGTAGAACAGATTTGGATTCACACGAAAAGACAAGAGCTTGCGGGGTATGTTCAAGGTCTCGCGGCCTTTCCATTTCCAATACTCGGCGTGTCCATCGGCCATGGAGAGAGTAACACCATTACGATGGTGTATCGGAGGGGGATTATATTTCCACATAGGGTATAGATAATGAACATAGAAATCACTGGCTAACTCGCCATTATCGACAAAGACTGCACGCTGACCCGCGCCGGGACTTTCGATATCAGTGAGTTTGGTCAGCCGCAGAACAGTACGCCCTATGCGTTTGCCGATGACGTAAAAATCCGCACCCCTGCTAATTGGCCGCCCTTTATATCCCGGCACATACGTTCCTTCCACGTTGTTACGACCATTTGCAGAGACGACTATAGTGTATGTGAGTACATGTCCGGAACGGCCCCGGGGGCAGCGATAGATGTCGATATCACGGAGATAGGGCCATAGGGGGCCTTTATCAGGGTGCGCCATAAGCACAGCACGATGCCGGCTGTTGTTGGGGAGAAAGGCATCGCCCGCCCAGCCTTTCTCGATTATGACCGTCAGCGATCCCCTTCTTCTCGTATGCGTACCGAAGGCGTGGCCATCGATGAGCTTGCCATCTTGTCCTTCGGCATATGCGAGCCAGGCCAGGGTTAATTGCTTGAGATTGCTAAGGCAGACAGTCCGATGGCCGAGTTCTCTGGCAGAGCGCAGTACGGGAATCAGGATAGCTATTAGAATCGCTATGACAGCGATAACCACCAACAGTTCTATCAGCGTAAATGCTTTCCTTGTGCGCATGACGGTTTTCCTTCTTAATCGAAGAAGGTTCTTTCAAAGCGGTGTTTCAGTAATAGCTCTTTATTTATAAAGTCCGTATCCCCTTCCATTTGTTACACTTTTTTTACGAAATAGCTTGTGTACTCGCTCTAAAGGTGTTTTTTCATATCAATAGAGGCATCAAGTGAGGGCCGGTTAATAGTTTGCCGGCTGATTTGACGCTCTCGTGGGAGATTAACTATCGGCCTCTATTATTAAGTTCAACAAAATCGCCAAACCTGACGCGAATTTTTAGAATTCTTTACTGATTAACGAGAAAATCGGTCGAAATTCACGATGCGGTCAATGCAGAGCACTTCGCGGCAGGTAAAAAATACCCGGCCCGATGCCGTCGCCATAGGGGTAAGGCTCGCTGGTTTGAGGTACTTTTATGACCCTCATAGCTATCGTATCCGAGGCGGAGTAATTTTCTACGTGCCCGTCCGTGTAGCCGGCGTTCAGCTTGATTTCCGGCGCGCCTGGGCCGGCACTGCTTTTGTCCGACCAGTATGCCGATGAAAGCAGCGTCCCTTCTGTGATTGAGGCCCCCGGAAATCTCTCGCAACTGCCGTATGAGTTTGGATTTCGAAAATGGTCGTAACCAAAGTAATCACTCACAAGCAGAGTGCTCTGCCAGATGCCGCCTGTGGAATTTCGCGGCCCTTTGAAAAGATAGTCCCTGTCTTCGAGATGACCCGTGTAATTCCAATAGAAGCAATATGTGCCGCTCAACGAATCCTTCACAGGCTGCGTTTGCGGATTGTCCCAGTCGTCGCCGGCGTTCCAGGCCTGCTGGAGGTATTTATATCTTCGAGGCGCGTTAGGACAAAACATAGTGCCGGCATCTTCGATATAGTTCCCCAAGTAAGCACTCATTGAACGATACATACGGGGGCTGCGCGCACGGTAACCCGTCAACATCATCGGTTCCTGCCAATTCCAGTTCAACAGCTCGTCCCCTAATGTCGCAATCGATTCCGGATACTGCTGGTCATTATCTTCAGCAAACAGGCTCACAGCCCTGACAATCTGGCGCTGGTTGCTCACCCCGAGCAGCTTTCGGGCCTGGTGCCTGGCCTTGCTCAGTGCCGGCAGAAGAATACCCGCCAATAGCGATATTACGGACATCACTACCAAGAACTCGACCAGAGTGAATCCTCTATTCCGCATCTTTTTTTTCACGCGATGCCTTCCTGCATTGAAACCGACGGTTTCTGCGCCGTTTCGGCGCACGTTTTTTACTCCACATTCGCACGCATGATTCACATCGTATTATATCTGTTGAACAATTGACTATCAACAAAATCTTTAAGATAAACTACTTTCTTGGAACTAATTCGGCCGGCAGCTCCTCGGACCACGCGGTCTCGTTGCAATATAAATCACGGGCT
Organism: uncultured Pirellulales bacterium; assembly: GCA_964653075.1. Lineage (GTDB taxonomy): Bacteria > Planctomycetota > Phycisphaerae > Sedimentisphaerales > Anaerobacaceae > NIOZ-UU13. Next base: position 5,430 of record CAZZAX010000048.1, on the reverse strand, counting down.
TTAACACGGAAACGATGGTCTTGTCCGCTCCAGCCTATCGCAACGCTGTATGTGCTGGAGCTTTGCCAGCCGCTGCTGTGAGCAGGCTCTGTTGTACACTCGAAGAAATACTCCACAATCCCGCTGTCATCTATTGCTTCGACCGCCGTCATCTGGGCCAAATAATCGTATTCTCCGGATCCACCGTAGGCTTCTTTCGGCTCGCCGCCCAGGGCCCACAGGGCCGGGTTGGGTGCGGGAGCAGTTAAATCTTCAGGGATCACCCAGCCTGACGGAGGTAAACTGGCCTGGGCTGTTCCGCCGAAGGCGCCCATGTTGATGCGTTGATTTGCACCGTATATGTTGTCGGGGTCCCGCGGCACGCTCATCAGTTCGTCAGCCAGCGGTGAATCCGGGTCACCGACATCTATACATAGGCTCGTAACGTTGTCGTAGGTCCATGATTGAGACTGTGTGCTCCAGCGCCAGCCTTCGCTCTTCAAATGGTAATCGCCGTTGACATGGTCGACAAAGAGCGGATTGACGCTTATGTTGCCCTGGCCCGGCGCACCGCCTTCGATACAGCTATAGCGGGCCTGGCACTGGAACAGGTCGCCATCTTTGTTGTTCCAGAAAATACAATTACTTATGTCAGGATTCGAATTCTCATAAGCGGCTATGCCGAAATCATTATCCACGATTGTGATATTGGTGATAGTAGGGCTGCTGCCATAATTTAGTGATATTGCCATACCATTTTCTCTAATAACAAAGTTTTTCAGCACACTGCCCGATCTCTCACCTGTGTGGAAGGTAACCGCGTCCTGCTGTCCCCTCGTGGTGCCTCCTCTGGCGGCCGTCGTACCATCAATTACGACCGTGCCTTCGATGCCTGCAATCGTTATTGCCTTGCCCTTGAAATCAATCTTGCTGTACACACCTGGCTTGACCAGAATCTTGGTTCCGTCTTCGGCCGCATCAATGGCTTTCCGGATATTGTTGAAAGGGTGTAGTTCGGTCCCATCCTCCAGTGGGTTATAGATTCCCGAGCCCTGCCATGCTTCGAGACGGTTGTCGTCGTCAACATATATTATAGGCTGGAACTCATAGGCGCCCATATCTATGCGGGCCCTTACAATGCGCCGGTTACCGTCAAGGTCTGTTTCGTTCGGCTCAGGTACATAGTTTGGGTCACCTGAATCAATACATGGCGATGTAGGGGCAAGGCGCAGGTTGTCGTCTTCAGTGCCGCCGATATTGTCCGGACCCAGCGGGTCAACGAATAGCGGATCGGCATCGATGTTGCCTTCGCCGCGCCAGCCGCCCTGTACATTGCTGTATGAGACACTGAATATTGAGGAGTCGTTATTCCATATTTCATTGCCGTCATCCCAAAGGATGCAGTTGATTAAGCTGATAGTGCTCCCCTGGGTATATCCCCGAGAGTTGCAGGCTATGGCACTTCCGTTTGGCGCCGAGTTTGCCGTGAAGGTGCAGTTGGTCAGGGCCGGGCTGCTGTGGTTGTTGGACAAGCCGCCGCCGTAAATATACGCTAAATTTCCGTTGAATACGCAGTTGTTTAAGATCGGGTAACTTCCATTTGTATTATACATCCCGCCTCCGTAATTATACCCCGAGTTTGAAGTGAATATGCAATCGGTCAGGATTGGGTTGCTTTTATTGTTGCACATTCCACCGCCGTAATGTGCCAGGTTTGCGATGAATGTGCAGTTAGCCAGGGTAGGGTTACTCTCGTTGTTGTGTATCCCGCCGCCGTACTCTGCTGAGTTCTCGATGAATGTGCAATTGGTGAGGTCCGAGTAACTCTTATAGTTATGTATTCCACTGCCGCAGTTCTGTATAAATGTGCAGTTGTTCAGGCTTGGGTTGCTCCGATAGTTACGTATCCCGCCACCTGACGAGTTCCTGCTGAAAGTGCAGTTGAGGATTTGTACTGTACCGTAATCATTGAACATCCCTGCTCTTGTGCCGCCGGAGATGGTAAAACCGTCCAGGACGGAATTACTCCTGCCGGTCACGACGTAGTAGCTGTTGTCTTCTCTGCTGGGCTCGTTCAGCAGGTCACCGGGGCTGTTTACGTCGACGTCATTTGAATCCAGGTCGCCGCTGAGGATGGTTTCATAGAGACTAACGTTTCTGGTATTGGGGTCAGGCTTGCCGTAACCCGCGTAGCCGCCCTTATATGTTACTCCATTGATGAGTTCAAACGTAGCATCGCGGTCACCGGTTGCCACTTTACCACCGCCCCGCCATACCTTTGAGATCTGGTGATCATCGGGCCTGTATATACCTTGTGCCACCCGGATTTCGTCACCGGGCAGTACGTCAGCGATAGCCACCTGGAGGCTCAGGTAAGCAAACGCCCAGCTTGAGCCGTCGAATTCAGCGATGGCATCATCGTCAACGTATATTATCTTGCCTGTCGCAGTCGTGCATAACATCGTTAGCAGAAATAGTGCGAACAGCAACACTCTGATATGATTTGCCTTGCCTGACATCTTTCCATCCCTTCAATGAAGACTATTTATCTTTAATGACACTCCGGCCGGTATAGCCGTAGTATACTTCCACCATCAAGCGGGGCCTCGGTCTGCATCTTATCACGGCCGACCTGAAACAGGATTCGACTCGCATCGACCGAACGCAGATGTGGTGTTTTAGTAATCACGCACGATAACCGCATCTTTGCCGACAAGGTACCGGTCCGAGCCTTCGACCTTGAGATTGTAAATCTTGCCCACATACGGCGTCGGTCTCCTGGTTACGTTAACAATCCCGATCGGGCCTTTTGGCGTTTGCAGCTTAGTTGCTGTTTTGAGATTTTGTACGGCTACCCAGTCGCCCGATTCTGTCAAAAAGTAATGGCGCTCGGCCACACCGATGCGATTGCCGCTTTCCAGCAGAACATCGTAGCATTCAAAGACGCCTTCATGCTCTTGCAGCTCTTGAACTTTACCCATATACGGCAAAAGCAGCGACGAATTCCTTATCGTAGCGCCGTAAAACCGCCCGACGTTTGATATTGAAACAAGAATTCCGTCCACCCAAACGCCCGTTTCACTCGTAAAGCAGCCCCTGCCTTTTGGCGGCGGTCCGGTGATTGTTGTGAACTTCCATAGCACGCCGGTCCTCTTGCCATAGCTGTTGATTTCGTCGATACGCCAGAAGTACGTGGTATCTCTATCCAACCAGCCGGGGTCGTATTCTGTCGTGGCCTGATTACCCATAAATGCAAGTGCGATTGGATGGCCTGGATTGTCCATTCCGAAATAGACGTCATGTGAGACAGCATTTACGCCCTGGATCCAGATCAATATGACATCCCTTTCAACATCTACCGCCCCGTCGGCAGGACTTGGGTCGGAAGCCTGACCCGACAAGCTCGTTAGCTCGTATGGTGAAAGGCTGGCCTGCAACGTGCCGCCATAAGCTCCCATATTGATTCGGCCGCCGTTGGGTTCCGGCTCATCTAACGGCTCGGCGTTCGGATCGCCGCCATCGATGCAGGGGCTGGTCGCCTGGTCAAGGACCCAGACGTCATGCTCGGGCCAATACCGGCCCCGATTGGAGCGTAGATGATAGTCACCGTTTTCCGGATCGACAAAAAGCGGATCGCCGTTGATATTGCCTTCGCTTAAACTCGCGTCATTGACACGACTGTATTGCGCCCGACATCCGAAAAGGTCGCTGTTGATATTGTTGAAGAAAATTATATTGCTGATATTGGGTTCTGAGCCGGCGGTGGCCTCAACGCCGTATATGTTGTCTATTATCGTCAGATTGCTGAGCGTGGGAGAGCTACCGACAATGAACACAGCCATGAAGTTGTTTCTTATAATGAAATTCTTCAGGATACTATCGGGACCTTCGCCATTGTAGAACGAGACTGCAAAATCGCCGGGATTATAGAGCACAGGTATGCCGGCAGTGCCTGCAGTAACACCCTGGACAACGAGCGCTTTGCCCAGAAAATTGATTTCTTGCTGGTACAAACCGGGATAGACCCGGATTACGTCGCCATCCATAGCTGTGTTGATGCCTCTTTGAATGGTTGCGAACGCTGTTCCCGGAGTTAATCCTTCGTTGTTATCATTTCCATGGACCGCATCGACGTAAAAGTAATTCAGGGCGAGAGTCCCTTCTTCAAACTCACCTTCTCCAAACCAACCTTCTCCGAATCCACCTCCTGCAATGGCTGCGGCGCCAACCAGTACTGCAGGAAATACCAAAATTACCAGTTTTGTCATAACATTTGTTTTGTGAGCCATTGTGCACCTTCCTTTCTGCATATTCTTTTGCTAAAGATATAATTCGATTCACCAACGATTGTTTATTAATTTCACAAGCCATAACATGCCCGGCGGGCTTTGCTGTGGCCTGCGATAACTACATGTCCCTGGCCTGCAACTTAGTTGCCGGTGCTGACAGACCAGATACGCGCTAAAACCGGTCTTCCTTATCACCGGTATACCAGCTTAACGGCACATCGTCTCCTTTCGTTTCTTCAATAGGATTAACATGTCCGTCCAGCCACAGAACATTGGTCCTTCCGCCCGTCCTATCCGGGTCGGGGTATCTGACATTGTGTCTGAAAATCTGCCGATAGAACATCTTATAATATCCCTCTCGATATTTGGTTAGATTCATAGAACCGAGGGTGTTATTGTTGTGAAGGCTATCACGGGTTTCGCCACTCTGTCTTTGTGTGGTGTGGGCGTGGTCGAGACAGTAAATGAATTCTGACAGGCGGTAGATGGTCTCGGTATTCCGGCCTCTGGCCCTCTTGTGATGATTCAGGGCGAAAGCTGCATGCTGAAGTGGAAACCTGAGGTCGAACTGCTTAGGGCCTCCGTCAGGGTATATGAATCTGGTACCAGAATCGTTTCGAAAGCTCGGACAGCCAAATATCTTCGTCTGACCTCCAATGTAGTCCTTGTAAAAAGTGCCCCAATAAGTCCCGTCGCCGGAACCGGGTGTTCGATAAGTATGGCCGTCAGACTCGAACCACAGATATAGGTCGGAACGCTGCGTATCGGGAATCTTGCGCTCGAAGTCGTCCAGGTACATAAGCACGGCCAATCCCACGTTCTTCAAATTCGATCTACAGACCGTTTCGCGCGCCATTTCTTTGACCTTTCGCATGGCAGGCATCAATACCGCCAGCAATAATGCAATAATGGCGATCACCACCAGCAGTTCGATTAGCGTGAAGCCTCTCTGGACATGCTTCATGTCCTCTCGTCTGTAGTCAACCATCGCCTTACCCTTTCAAAATCCCACCCGAGTTTATGCAACAGCAATTTCACTCCAGAATCCTGATTGCCCACGACGAACTTCCTTTCTGTGGTTTGTGCTTTTACACCATATCATTTCATCGATGTTTCTCTGCCAATGCCGCAAGCCACAGCATGCCGGGGGGCTCTTGCTGTG